>JAUHWE010000151.1 GCA_030424825.1 Verrucomicrobiia bacterium | reverse complement strand
GATCATGCCGGGACTGTGCGATACGCCGCTTGTTCAACAACGCCCTGTGCCTCCCTCTGACGCGGAATTGAAGAAGGCCTTACAGCCGCAGGATGTTGCCGATGCCTGCCTGTATGTGGCAGCGGCTCCATCGCGGGCACGCATTGGCGAGCTGGTATTGGAACCTGCGGGACTTTGAAGGGTTTCTTTGAATTGAAGGGTGTCGCCCTAATCACGTATCCAAAGTAGGTATGGAATTCGGAATCGGAAAGCGATACGAAGGAAACTCTTAATCATGCGAAAGCGGCTCGGTACAGGTTGGCAAACTTAAGGACCAAGAGCAATGCACAAAGGCTATCAAGCGTCGAGGAAGGCACACCAGCGGCCTGGTTTACTAGTAAAGGATTGATTCAAACTTAGAAATCTACGTTGATGACTGCGGTTTGATGTTCCTGAAAAAGCTTAGTTGCGAAGTTGCGAAACAAAGAGAGTCGTTTCCGTTTTCCTTATCGTTCATCCCATCGCTCGCGGAACGCTCGATTAAGCGAAACATCTTGTTCTTCGTGGGCGAAAACGGCAGTGGCAAGTCCACTCTACTGGAGGCGATTGCTATAGCGAGTAAGCGTATCAACATTGGGGGTACGGATTTAGATCGAGACGAAACGCTCGCCTCTATCAAGCCATTAGCAGACTCTATGCGACTTGGCTGGAACCGCCAGTCGCGCAAAGGATTCTTTCTGAGAGCGGAAGACTTCTTTGGATTCGTGCACCGCAACCAGGATCTAGTGAAGGAATTTGACGGATTGATGGACCGATTTAGCGATGACGACCGGGTGCGTGGATATATGGAGGCGAACAAGCGTGCTATCAACGCGAAGTATGGCCGGGACTTAAACGACTACTCGCATGGAGAAGGTTTCCTGGAATTCTTTAAGTCGAGGATCGTGCCCGGCGGGCTCTATTTGATCGATGAACCAGAAGCCGCTTTTTCACCGCAGCGTCAACTCGCTTTTATTCTGCTGATTGTAGAGATGGCCCAGCAAGATTGCCAGTTTATCATCGCATCGCACTCCCCGATAATACTGAGCGCTCCGGACGCTCAGATCTGGTCGTTTTCTGAGGATGGGATTGAAGAGGCGAAGTACGACGCACTCAATCATGTCACCTTCATGAAGAGTTTCCTAGAGTCGCCCGACCGGTTTTGGAAACAATTGCTGAAGGACTAGCAGGAGGATTGTAGCCACTGAAAATTCGACGGAACAGGATTTTTCGAAAATTTGCGTCTACCGCTTTTTGTAAACCTGCTTCCGCAATGCGGAATCCTGCTCGCTTAATGCGATCCTTGTAAAGCTCATCATTGAATTAGGAACAGGGATTCGGCTGCGCCGAAGCAGGATGGCTTTGCCAGCAGGTCATTAGACGGCTTGGGTTATGATCTAAAGGTTTGTCGTCTATTGACCAGGTAGGGCAACGAACTCTGGGCATGCCGCTCTTTTTTATCTCCTTGTGCGGCGCGCCCGGAGGTCGTTGCCCTACCCTTTCAGCTTTTAACAAGTTAGCATTCGTGGGTGTCCAATAAGTCGATATTTCTATTTTTGGCTAACGATTGCCATCAGTAAACTTTAGTTTTTTTCGATTTCGCGTGCGTCTTCTCTTCGCTCGAATAGTTTTTCTCAAAAAGCTCATGAAAAACTTGTCACCGATCGCGATATTCTGCGGCCTAGCAGTGTTTCTTCCCTTTGGATCGCTTGCCCGCGACCTTGAAATTGTGGCTCATCGAGGGGCCAATCACTTGGCTCCGGAAAACACGATTGCGGCCACCGTTAAGTGCATTGAACTGGGAGTCGATTACGTGGAAGTCGATGTCCGAACCAGTAAAGATGGAGTGCTCTATATTTTACATGATGCTACGCTGGATCGGACGACGAATGGAACGGGACTGATTCGAGAGCGCGATTCTGGATACGTTGATAATCTGGATGCGGGTTCTTGGTTTGACGAAGCCTTTGAGGGCGAGTGCGTTCCTCGATTGATACCCTACTTGGAATCCTTCAAAGGGAAAATCAAAGTCTACTTCGACGTGAAGGATGCGGACCTTTCAGAGTTGATTGGAATCGTTAGGGAAACGGGTTTTGCTGATGATTGCTTCTTTTGGTTTTCCGATGACAACCGGGCTCGAGAGCTGCGACGACTGGATGCCCGAATCCCGTTAAAGATGAATGCTGTCGATGTGCCCGGACTTAAACGCGTTTTGGACTACAATCCTCAGATTATCGAATACCGACTGGAAAACCTGACCCCCGCGTTTGTTGCCTTTGCCAGGAAACACAACCTCAAGTTGATGGCTCACGCGTTGGAGGATGGCGCCGAATCCAGGTATCCAGAAATTATAGACTCTGCGGCAGATATGGTTAATTTAGATAAAGCGGATTTGATGATCGAATTGCTTGATCGAGCTAAGAGAGTGTCCAGTAAGCCGAAAAATAGGGATATCTGATGTAGGGGTGTCGCTTGCGGTCGCCGCTCAAGTGACTAGAATATTTAGCAATGCGGTCGCCGCAAGCGACGCCCCTACAGAACATCCAGTTTAACGTAACCTTTTTCGAATTCGCGTGTAGTACTGTTTGATTAATCGGAAGGAGAGGATTATGCGAAATAGAATTCTGAAGAGACTCGGCTTATTGTTTGTCGTCGCCGTATTAACGATAGGAATGCGGGCGGCTTATGATCCGTTGAAAACGGACATCGATCCTGAATCGGTAAAGACGCTCGATACTCGTTTTACTTACGGCAAACAAGACCGGGAAATACCCGTTTTAGTATACTTGCCCGTCACGGAGGGAAAAGCTCCAGTGGTGATCTTCAGTCACGGATTGGGTGGTTCCCGAAACGGATCTGCGTTTTTAGGAAAACACTGGGCGGCCCGCGGATATTTGGCAGTGTTTATACAGCATCCTGGCAGCGATGAATCAGTCATGGAGGGACTTCGCCCCTTGAAGCGATATGCTGCCTTGAAGAAGGCGGCCAGCCTCAAGAGCACGCTTGACCGAGTTAAAGACATTCCCGCGTTGATTGACCAGCTTGCCATTTGGAACGAGGAAGCGGGGCATTCACTTGAGGGACGGATTGAAATTAACCAGATTGGAATGTCCGGACATTCGTTTGGAGCACTGACGACTCAGTATGTCAGTGGGCAAAGCATTGGCAGAACCAGCCAGCATTTTACCGATGAGCGGATTCGTGCTGCGCTTCCGATGAGCCCAAGCGGACCTCGAAGCGGTTCGACAGAGGAGGCGTTTGCGGTGGTGGCCATCCCTTGGCTTCTGATGACGGGTACCGAGGATGATTCGCCCATTGGCGATTTCGAGCCAGAGGACCGCTTAGAGGTCTTCCCTGCCCTCCCCCCAGAGGGAAAATACGAACTCGTGTTGTGGAAGGCCGAGCACTCTGTCTTTACTGAGCGAAGGCTTCCCGGTGATCGGGAACGCCGCAATCCGAATCACCATAAAGCCATTCTGGCACTGAGTACTGCCTTCTGGGATGTCTATTTGCAGGATGATCCGGAGGCCCGGAAATGGCTGGATGGAGACGGGCCAAAGTCGGTGCTAGAATCCAAAGATCGCTGGCAGCGGAAATGAATGCTCGAAGCGACGGCTGAATCCCGAGAGTAACTCAGTGCTTTAGCCCGAGTCAGAAGGACCGAATGTCAGGTGGTCGGCTTGGGATACGGTTCTTCGGGTCGGTGGAGAATGGCGAGTTTTTGCATGCCGCAATCGCTTTTGCGGATTGGGAAACCCGAGTCCTAGGTTCGGTTAATGCTCAGGCTTGTGCACTGAGCTACTTTTGTCACTCGGGAGATTGCGTTTAGAGAACAGTTACTATTCTTTTGCTTATCACTAAGCTATGAAGATCGGTGTTGTCAGGGAAATTAAAGAGGAGGAAAACCGCGTCGGTCTCCTACCGGTGGGCGTTGAAATGCTAGTAGCGGATGGCCACGAAGTGAGGGTTGAATCCGAATCCGGCGTGGGTAGTGGATTTGAAGATTCCGATTACGAGCGAGCCGGAGCCCAGGTCGTGAACGAAGCGAAGTCCGTATATGAAACGTCGGAGATGATCATTAAGGTAAAGGAGCCTTTGCCACAGGAGTACGATCTCATTCAGAAAGACCAAATCGTATTCACCTATTTCCATTTCGCCGCTTCGGAATCACTGACTCGGGCCATGATCGATTCCGGATCAGTTGCCATCGCCTATGAGACGATTCAATTGAAAGACGGATCGCTTCCCCTCTTAACGCCTATGAGCGAGGTGGCCGGAAGAATGGCGATCCAGCAAGGAGCGAAATATCTGGAACGAGAACATGGCGGCCGCGGGGTCCTTCTAGGAGGCGTCCCTGGCGCTCCTCCAGGAGTGGTCGTGGTACTCGGCGCCGGGGTCGTGGGCTCCAATGCCGCCCGCATGGCGGCGGGCCTTGGGGCTCAAGTGTACATTCTCGATATTGATCTACAGCGACTCCGCTACCTCTCGGAGGTCATGCCGCCCAATGTCACAACCCTCATGTCAAACGCAGAGAACATACGACGCGCTCTGAACGATGCGGATGTGGTTGTATCGAGTGTTCTTATACCGGGCGGACGAGCGCCGATGTTGGTAAGACGGGAGCACCTGAAAACCATGAAGAAAGGAGCGGTCATAGTTGACGTGGCGATCGACCAGGGCGGCTCCACGGAAGCCTCTCGCCCCACCAGCCACGGGGATCCGATTTACGAGGTTGACGGAATTATCCACTATTGCGTGACAAACATGCCGGGAGCGATGCCCATGACCTCAACAATCGCCCTTACCAACGCGACCTTGCCCTACATTCAAAGAATTGCCGACGATGGCTGGAAACAGGCAGCCCGCCGCGTTTCCGCGATTAGCAAAGGGATCAATATCGCTAGCGGCCTCGTAACTCACCGCAAGATCGCCCAGAGCTTTGATCTGCGTTATCGGGACTGGCGCGTGCTACTGTGATTTTTTCGTAGGGTTTCAATGCTCTTCGGAGGGTCTAAGGCATTCACTGCTTGTTCAGGCTGAAGCACTGAGCTACTTGTCTACGACACGTGTTCAGATTATTTCCTCTTGCAACGCGGCATAGCGCAAGCGCTATGCCCTACGACGGATTGGAGTACTTTTTTATGACTCGTCTGCGGAGTCCTGTTTGGATGCGAACAATGCGGTTTGGTTGAATTCGTTTTTGATTGAAACGATTCTCGATCCTGAAGTTTGGATGTCTTCTCGATTGTCGCGGTTATTGCCGTAAAATTGGGAATGGTTGACTTGAGTGCCACTCGATTGCGATTCGTCAACGGAAGCCATGAATATGCCCCCTCGATTCCCTTCTATATGGCAATGATTGATCTGTGTGTCATGCACTCCTAGTTCTTTTTCGTCATGGGCGAGAAAAATCGCCCAATCAGCGGAATCCCGGATGACGCAATCGTCAAACTGCAGTCCAATGGTATTGCGGGCGAAGACTCCAACGTTGCCATTCGATTCAATTGTGCATTGGGCGAAATAGGTATCGATCAATCGATTGTCTAGGCTCACTCCCGCAAACTGATTATTTTGCATTGTGCAATCCGTCGTGAATACACGGATACTATCGTAGTATGCAACCCCGTCGAAAAAATTGTTCTCGAAAACGGAATTCCGTACATCCACGTCCGAACATTTCCAGCTAATGACGAGTCCTCCGGACCGATTGGAGCGGGCGACTACGGATTCAACGGTCAAATTGCGAACTCCTCTCACATCGATGCCATTGTTCCGGATCCATGGCTTCTGGCGATCGAGTTCAGATGACTGGTACTCACGGTTGCCATCTACCTCAATTCCCGAAATGTGGATGTTCTCAATGATGTCTGCTTCGTCCACCCACTCTTTTTGTGTCCCGATTGCAATCACTGGTTGATTGACTTCTTTAGCTAATACGAAACGGGCACCCGGCTCAGCGATCAGGTTCACATTTGACCGAGCGATGTGAAAAGACTCATCCAGTAGATACAGCCCCTTTGCTACTTTCAGAGTAACGGGTTCGGTATCCGTAGTGTTTTCACCCACGTAGAGTTGAGCGAGTTCGAGGGTTTCCAAACTGTTGATTTCGATCTCCTGCGAGTCTGTATTCGCTTCGTCGGGAATTAGAAGCGCGGCGACCAGCAACGCAGCGGTGGGAAGATAGTCAGTTATTGGATGCATGGCATTTAGGATCAATAGTTTAGATATGATCGCCTTTCACCAAGCGGGACCCTCCGTCTGACTATTATGTCCTAATCAGGACCCAGTAAACTTCGGTTAGGAAACGCGAATTTACAAAATCATAACAGAAGCGCGTTTCGAAATCTATAAGGTAAACCCTGATGGAAAACTGAGGAGAGTCGGTGGTCCAAATCCTTCATCAACAGGATGAAGGTTGAGAGTTTTAACCTCAAAAAGCACAGATGGTACAAGTTGAAGTTTTGCTCCACCGATTAAACAGATCGGTCCCATTGGTTGGAATACATCGATGTATGATGTAGGGGAGTCGCTTGCGGCGACCGGATCGTTAGAGTACTAGCTGCTTGAGCGGTTACCTCAAGCGGCGCCCCTACCAAAATATGGGCACGCGGTGATTGCCCACTACTGAAAGCGGTTAATTCGCTAATTCTGCTTCGCGCACTTTCTTGAAGTTGGCGGAGATCTCAATCGCTTTGAGACGATCTGCTTCGCTGTAGTCCCAGAACTCCTGCACGACGGCTTCGCACTTCGGATAGTGTGAGCCATCGTCACCAATATCTTTGCGAAGCTGGGCGAATTGAGCCTTTAAGTTGTCGCGTACTTTTTTGTATTTGGGTACATAGTACACGTTCCTAAGCTCCTGAGGGTCCTCGACAAGATCGTAGAGCTCCCAGGCGGGCGGTGTCTGGTATTCCCCATCGTAGTCAGCCCCGTAAAAATAGATGAGTTTGTGCGTCTTGGTGCGTATGGCCATTTCACCTGGGTTGTCGTGATGGGCCATGTGCATCCAGTAGCGGTAGTAGGTGGCGGGTTTCCAGTTGGCCGGTTCTTTCCCGGTTTCGCAGATCGAACGAAAAGACTTCCCCTGATATGTTTTGGGAATCCGAACACCCGCGTAATCGAGCATGAGTGCAGGATAGTCTACGTTTTCAATTAGGGCGTCGCTTCGGATACCGGCTGGAATCGCTTTGGGATAGCGGACGATGAAAGGCATACGAGCAGATTCGTCGTACGCCCAGCGCTTGTCCTGATAATCCTTTTCGCCGAGCCAGAAACCTTGGTCGCCGGTGTAAATAATGACAGTATTATCATAAAGGCCTTCCGCTTTTAGGTAGTCGAAAAGCCGCTTCATATTGTCATCCACTCCTTTGACGCAGCGAAGGTACTTTTTAAGATATCCTTGGTAGGCGATGCGGGTGGTCTCTTCTTCGCTGAGCAAGGCCGGATCGTAGTCGGCTGGAAACTCTTCCGGGAACTTGGCGAACAGGTGCGTGGCGTAGGACCGGCGAGGGTTTCGCTTGCCGATGGAAGTTCCAATGTGCGGCATGAGCTCGTCGTCCCATCCGCGGGTGGCAATCGAGCCAAAGGTATTCGGCACGTCGTAGAGCGTATCCGGTTCGGGGATAGTCACATCCGCCAGATAGGATTGGTAACGCGGGGCATTCTCGAAATAGTCGTGCGGGGCCTTGAACTGGTGGCAGACAAAGAAGGGCTTGCTGGCATCCCGCTTGTTCTTGAACCAGTCCAAGGTGGAATCAGTGATGGCGTCAGACGAATGCTCTCCCTTGTGTGTGACCACATTCTTGGGCCAGGGTTGATCGCCTTGTATCCGAAATTCGGTATCAAAATACTTCCCTTGCCCGGGAAGTACCTTGTAATAGTCGAAATTAGGCTCCTGCTTCAGGTGCCATTTTCCGATCATGGCCGTTTGGTATCCCGCTTCACGCATGAGGATGGGGAGTGTCTGTTTGTCGGGAGTGATATTGCCGCCGAGGTCGAACACGCCATTGTTGTGATTGTACAATCCTGTAATGATATTTGCACGGGAAGGCGTGCAAATCGAATTCGTGCAGAACGCATTGTCAAAAACGATCCCCTCTTCTGCAAGCGAGTCAATGGTGGGTGTCGGGTCTAGTTCCTTGAGCAAGGTCGCGTACGCTCCGATCGCCTGAGCGGTATGGTCGTCCGACATGATGAAGAGAATGTTCGGCCGGTCTTTAGCGCTTATGCTGAATAGCGACTGTGAGATGGCGAAGAGGACGATAGCGAGTTGATTGTATTTCATCTGGGAATACGCATGGATTTTGATTTGAGGAGAATGGAAAGCGGCCAATTTCTGCGATGCCCTTAAAGGTCGAAATCGGTAACTCTCAGATCCTTTTTCTGCCAGTAGCCTTCTTCTCTCTGGAAACCGAACATGGTGGGATTGTAGTCTCCTACGAGGTCTACGTTGGTTCCATTCGCCGGTACGGGAAGACCGACTGCCCAGAAGACTCCGTTTACAATCATGCGACGTGTGCCTTCGGTGGCCAAATCGTTGGACGAGCCCATTGTGGTTGTGAAGACCCGGCCCTTTTTGCCGCCAGGAATCTGATAGCTCTTGGTCCAGGCGATCGGCATCATGGGGTCGTTCTTGTGGAAGCCCTTCTCCTTACCGTAGCTGGGAACCTTGTCATAGGGTCCAGGGCCGATGGCGGGATGAAGTTTACCCATTCCGGCCACGACCTCTCCGAGAACGATGGGCTGGCTGTCTCCGGGGAGCGGC
>JAUHWE010000807.1 GCA_030424825.1 Verrucomicrobiia bacterium | reverse complement strand
CGGAGCTTGTCTCAGGTATCATTCACAAATCGCTTGCGAAACTAAAAGCGGTCCGAAATGCCCGTCCTAGACCACATTTGGATGACAAGGTACTCGCTTCCTGGAATGCCTACCTGATTTCGGGGGCCTGCCGCGTGTACCAGTCGAGCGAAGAAGTTTCTACTCTCGAACTAGCCCTACGAGCTGGCGAGTTCATCGCCAGCCAGCTATTTGATGAATCGGCCAATAGGCTATATCGGGCATTTCGTATGGAGCGTGGAAATACTCCTGCTTTTTCCGAGGATTATGCCAGCGTGGTCCTTGCTTACCTAGACCTGTACGAATCCACCGGAAACCAACGTTGGCTAATCTTATCAGAGAAATTTGTTAACATTCTGATCGACAGGTTTTGGGATGAGAAATCTCACGGATTTTTCGCGACAGAGATCGGCGACGAATCCCTGATCGCGCGATTGAAAGACGACTACGACGGAGCGGAGCCATCGGCAAACTCGCTGGCAGCGATTGCCTTGCTAAAATTAGGAGCGGTACTCGGTGACGAGCGATACGACGACTATGCACGAAAGACGATTGAGGCCTTTCGTTATCAATGGTCGCGTACCCCGCGGGCAATGCCGCTAATGCTGGTGGCCCTAATGCGAGCCCAAAGGCCGGCTCAGCAAATTGTCATTGTGGGAGATAGGGATTTGGAGAGTTTCCGGCCTTTTCAATCAACGATTTTGGCGAGGCGGAAGCGGCATTCAGCCCTAATCTATGTCAGTAAGGACTCTCAGTGGCTACTTTCCCGGAATAAAAGGCTTTCCGAATTTGAGCCTCGGGGTTCTAAATTGAAGGTGTATGTATGTAATAACTACACGTGTCAATTGCCGGCGACTGATCTAGAAATGCTGGAAAGGCAGCTAAGCTAAGGCATCGATTGATGCGAGAAAGGGTTCGGCTTCCCTTTTTATATCGGCGAAAATGGAAGAGGGGCACTGGGGATCGTCGTTCTGGTGGGGTAAATGTCTTTACCCACCTGGCAGAATGGGTTGCCTTCTATCCTCAATGACTTCCCCATCGTGTACGCTTCGCTTGGCACTCTATTTTTCTCTAGTCTTTTTACAATGCGGATTGGTCGCTCAGGAGGAGTTGGGGGAGGTGAATGTGGGCATCCTACTTGGCCCGGACCTCACTGTTCAAGGAGGCGGCGATAGTACGTGGAGTGGGACGAGTTTCCCGGTCTACGGTTCCCAGGGTAGAGGGGTGGTTTCCTCCCGGTTCATCCAAGAGAGTGGAGAGGTTCCAAGCGCGGGATCTGCGTTGCTTGAGCTATCGGGTCCCAATACTGCTCGACTCCTGTTTCGAGATAAAGATAGGGAGCAGGGAGCGACCGGTCTGAATCCCTTTTTCTCTACTACTTTGGGCTTATATTATTTAGCCACTCCAAAGGACGAAGCACAAAAGTCGATTTTTGATGAAAATGGGGCCAGGATAGAGAATGAGGGTGTCCTTCAATTTGCTAGTGACAACGGAACCATCGTCTTTACCGATAGGCTAGAAGGTTCTGTTCCAAATATTTCCGTTATCAGACCGGGTGAGAGCGCAAAGACCTTGGTTAAACGACTCGATCCGGTTCCAGGATTGGAGGGTGTGACGTTTAACGGCCTGATGCGGCTCCATGTGAATCCGAACGGGCGAGTCGCGTTTGCCTCCTCCCTGCAAGGACCTGGGGTCGATTTTAG
>JAUHWE010000806.1 GCA_030424825.1 Verrucomicrobiia bacterium | reverse complement strand
CCATTGGGCGTGACCATAATCGGGAATATCTTTTGCAGGCCATTGTTGACCCGGGAGCAGTCGTGGCTCCTGGGTTTGGGATGATGGTTCTGACTCGCAAAAATGGGGAAGTGGCCAGTGGTCTCTTGATGGAGGACACTGACGAAGGCGTGAGCTTGAAGCTTCCAGATGGTAAAATCCAGAAAATCAGTCGTTCGGACATCGCCTCTCAGCAACCTCCCATTTCCGGAATGCCGCCGATGGGACTGCTTTTAAACCATGGCGAAGTTCGGGATCTGGTGGCGTATCTCGACAGTCTCAAGCGCGGGCCCAAGAAAGACGGGGACGAGCACGAGTAGGGATATTGACGCTGAATCGTGAGATAACCACTTCAGACCAGAGAAAATTCGTGACAAATCGGGCGATTCGTGGGCAACGTCTCCGCATTCTATGAAATTCGAACACTACGCGATTAACGTCGAAGATCCAGTGGCGGTAGCGGACTGGTATGTTGCCCACTGCGAAATGAGCATCGCGCTCTCGATTGAAGCCCCTCCATTCATGCGCTTCTTAGCGGACAAGACGGGTCGTGTGGTGGTGGAGCTTTATTGCAACCAGTCGGCTAAAGTACCGGATTATTCGTCAATGGACCCACTGGAATACCATTTGGCGTTTGCGGTCGAGGATGCCGAGAAAGAAAAAGATCGACTCATTAAGGCGGGCGCCACGTTTGTCGTTGAAGTCAATCCGCAAGAAGGAACCCGACTCATCATGCTTAGAGATCCCTTTGGGATGAGTCTGCAGCTCTGCCAGCGAGCCCAACCGTTTACGATTAAAGAGTAGTCGATCGTTTGCCTCTTTGCCCTAAGGAAGGGATCGTCCTCTGGGCGGTTTGCCCTGGAAATATCTATCAACCTGACAAGCTGCTTCAGCAATGCGACGGACGGGTCAGAGATCGTTCCTTGTACTTTTCGTTTGAAAAAAGTTCTGTCCAATCGGAGAAAGTTTGAAATAAGTAGTATTCGACAAAGGCCATCCCTCGGTGGGTTAGGCGTATTATCCCGAAAGATTCCATTATGAAGAACCTTTGCTTAAACGCGTTCGTGAAATTGAAACCCACTCTACTACGGAGTGGATTGGCGACAGCGCTTTCTTTTACAGCTATTCTAGGCACCGATGCGGCGGAAAGCGTCCCGGTCGATGTGTTTGACTTGCCGGAGGACCTAGAGGTCACGCTTTGGGCGAGCTCGCCACTATTCTATAACCCCACCAATATTGATGTGGACGCGAAGGGACGCATTTGGGTCGCGGAAGGAGTGAACTATCGTAAGTTTCGCAACAAGACCAGTCGAACGCATCCCGTTGGGGACCGAATTGTGATTCTCGAAGATACGGATGGCGATGGGAAAGCGGACAGCTCAAAGGTCTTTTGGCAGGATTCAAGTCTCGTTGCTCCGCTTGGAGTGGCGGTCATCGACAACAAAGTAATTATTTCACAACCGCCGAGCTTGATTGCCATCACGGATGTGAACCGAAACGACAAGTTCGATGATGGGGACACTAAAGAGATCTTGTTGACGGGCTTTGAAGGTCTCGACCACGATCACAGTCTTCACTCGGTGACTGTGGGTCCCAATGGGCAATACTACTTCAATACAGGAAACGCAGGGAATGCGGATGTCGAAAGTCCTGATCTGCACCTTTTCACTGGAAGTTCCTACCTGAACCGCACGGATCGAGCGAAGC
>JAUHWE010000805.1 GCA_030424825.1 Verrucomicrobiia bacterium | reverse complement strand
TCATCACCCTAACCTTGCTCTCCCTCCTATCGATCAAACTCCTAGGCCAAGACTCCACAAATTTTCCTACTATCGGCGAGGTTCTCCGATTCGACAAGAGGGTTGACCGCCTCATCGACAAAGAGGCCAAGATCGAGGTCGTTTCGTCGGGCTTCGCTTGGGGAGAAGGCCCGGTTTGGGTCCGAGAGGGCGGCTTTCTGCTTTTCTCAGACGTTCACCGCAATCAAGTGATAAAGTGGACCGAAGGGATAGGAGCGGAAGTGTATCTAGAACCCTCCGGATACACCGGCCACGGCGGCTACAGTCTAGGATTGGGCAGCAACGGGCTCGCAATCGACGATGAAGGACGCCTCATTTCTTGCGAACACGGAGATCGGCGACTATCCATAATGGTATTTGGCGAGGGGAAGCGGACGCTTATCGACAACTACCAAGGAAAACGGTTCAACAGCCCGAACGACCTCGCCATCGGACGTACGGGACGCATCTACTTCACCGATCCCACTTACGGACTCCCTCAGCGAGAAACCGATCCTACTCGGGAAATCGATTTCGCAGGGGTCTACCTGCTCGACCGAAGCGGAAAGGTTTCACTCGTCACCAGCGAATTGCGGTTTCCGAATGGAGTCGAGCTTTCACATGACGAACGCACCCTTTACGTCGCTCAGTCCGATCCCGACAACCCCATTGTCATGGCGTATCCACTCGACCCTAACGGATTAGCCGGTAAAGGAACCTTGTTTTTCGACGCCAAACCTCACCGGCATCTCGGTGAAGGAAATCCAGATGGCCTAAAAATCGACCAGCAAGGCAATCTCTGGGTAACCGGCAACGGGGGTGTCATGATAGTCGACCCCAAAGGCAAGCTGATCGGGCACCTTTCGACCGGTGAAAGAACCGCAAACTGCGCCTGGGGCGACGACGGCTCCACGCTTTACATAACGGCGGACATGTATCTGTGCCGTATCAAGACAAAGGTTACCGGTCGCGAATTCTAGGCGAAGCAAATTGGAGATCTATCGATCGTTCGACGGTAAAATCGATTCCAGCTTCTTCAGTTTTCTGGAAGCCGTTAGCTTTTTCTGTAAAGGCACGCTTACGCTCATGCAGTGAATCGACCCCCCGAGCCGAGTAATCTCGTCTGAATCGATCCACTTCAGTTGAGCGCTCGGATACGAACTCAAATAGACGCTCTCGACCTCTTTCTCCATGGCGTCATAGTCAGACTGAGACTCGCCCTCTTGAGGGTAAAACCGGGGCAGCAAAACCAGGGTCTCAAGCGATGCATTCGTTACAATCAGGCTATTGGTATAGGAACGGTAGATCGCTTGCCGGTTCACATAGGTTTCGAGATATTCTTCGATTCCTAACCCCAGGTACTTCTGGGCAACCCTCTCAAGATCCGCCTCGATGTTGAGATTAATGTTTCTTCCGGTATCCACAAGCATCTCCAGAGCCACGGCGCTTCGGGCCGACTCCACTTCAGGCGATTTCGGATTTCCATTAAGAACCAGTCCCAAATCCACATTGGCTTTCCGGCTAACCAGATTGACCACTTCTCCCCTGAGCTCCAGCAAACGCTCGGCCCGGGATTTAACAAGGAGACTGGGCATCGGCAGTTCCAACACTTCAATATCCGGCAGGTTTCGCTCAAGATAGCTCAAATTGTTCTTGAGTGATCTCGAAATTTGCTGCGCCAAATTACGACTGTGAGAGGTCGTTAAAA
>JAUHWE010000804.1 GCA_030424825.1 Verrucomicrobiia bacterium | reverse complement strand
TGACCACTTTGAATCCATTCTCGCAATTGCCAGAGCAAGAGTGGCTGGGTTGCGCTAAACGATCAACAACCCTCTAGATCGGAATCTGCTCAGACTTAAATCACAACCCACTGAGACGAGAGAACAAATGAAAAACTTCACCATAATACTAATTCTTACAGGGGTGAGCCTAAGTGTTAGCCTATTGGCTACTCAGCCGAATTTCATAGTCATTTTCACAGATGACCAGGGCTACGGCGACCTGAGTTCATTCGGTGGTAAACATGTCGACACCCCACGAATCGATCGCATGGCAGCTGAAGGGGCAAAGCTAACCAGCTTCTACGTCGCCGCCCCAGTTTGCACCCCTTCGCGGGCAGCGCTGATGACCGGGAGCTATGCCCAGCGAATCGATATGGGGCTGGGCTCTCGATTTGGAGTCCTCCTCTCTGCGGATTCCAAGGGACTCAACCCGGATGAAATTACGATTGCGGAGGTACTGAAGGGCGCCGGCTACCGGACGGGGATATTTGGGAAATGGCACCTCGGCGATCAACCGCCCTTTCTCCCGACTCGCCAGGGCTTCGACGAGTTTTTCGGTATCCCTTACAGCCATGACATCCACCCTTATCATCCGAAACAAGATCACTTCCAGTTCCCTGCTCTGCCTCTTCTTGACCAAGAATCGGTCATTGAAATGGACCCGGATGCGGACTTTCTGACTCAGCGAGTTACGGAGCGGGCAGTGCGATTCATTGAAGATAATAGGGACAAGCCCTTCTTCCTATATCTGCCTCAACCCATCCCTCACCGGCCACTCCACGTTTCGCCACCCTACCTGCAAGAAGTGAAAACCGAAATCACGGATAAACTGAAAGACGAAAAGGAGTCCGTCGATTACAAGACAAGGGACCTGCTTTTTAAACAAGCCATCACGGAGATCGACACGTCCGTCGGGATTATTTTGGATACATTGAAAACGCAGGGCATTGACGAAAATACCTTTGTGATTTTCACCTCCGACAACGGACCCGCTGTGGGCAGTGCCGGACCACTTCGCGGCAGAAAGGGCAGCACCTACGAAGGGGGGATGCGGGAAGCGACGGTCGTTCGTTGGCCCGGAAAGATTCCAGCAGGTACAACGAATGCTGAACTCATGACCGCCATGGATCTACTCCCCACATTCGCCAAGCTGGCGGGTGCTCAGATTCCTTCCGATCGCGTAATCGATGGCAAAGACATCTGGCCGGTACTCGCTCACAAGCAGAAGTCTCCGCACAAGGCCTTCTTCTATCACCGTGGCGAAACACTCCTCGCTGTGCGGTCGGGCAACTGGAAACTCCATACAAAAGACGGTACCGCAACTGAACTTTATAATTTGGAAACGGATATCAGCGAATCCAACAACGTAATCAGTAGGCACCCGCAGATCGCTAAGCGCCTCATGGGCTTAATGACCGATTTTTCAAAAGACATCTCCGAAAACAACCGGCCTGCTGCATTTGTGGACTATCCCGTTCCTCTAAAAAGATAGTTTTGTCAGGAGCTTCCCGGGAACGCCGTGCCCCAACTCGGCATTGATAGGAACTACTGTTGGCCGAGCTGGGGCGCGGCGTTCCCAGGGGCAAGCTTCTCTCGCTGCATTCGACGAGAATCCCGTTGCCCTTGAGACGTGAGTTACCCATCATCTCCCGCTATGAGCCCCCTGTCTACCTTAACCCTATTGAGCGCTTTGGCGATCGCGACAACAACT
>JAUHWE010000150.1 GCA_030424825.1 Verrucomicrobiia bacterium | reverse complement strand
AGTTGGGAGCACGGCATGGCCAGTGCCAGCCCCACGTTTAGCCATCACCTTAGATCCGCTTCAGCGACAAAATACCCTACTTTCAGCCGCATCGTAGTAGGAGCCTTATTCAGCGGCTACGCTCCAATCGATACGCTCTTGGCGTCATCCCGAAGCGTCGCTTGAATGCGACCGTAAGGTATTCCGGATAATCGAACCCGGCCGCTTCGGCAATCGCGCTGATTGGCAGAGTCGAGTGAATCAGCAATTCCTGAACCCGCAGCATCCGTACCCTCTCAATCTCTTCTCGAGGACTTCTCCCAATCAGTTTCCTGAATTTTCGTTCCAGTTGCGTTCTGGCCATAGGCTCGACCTTCAAGACATCCGATACCCCTATCCCCTGGCATGCGTTGTCCTTTATAAAAGATAGCGCTCTCGCAATCTTCTGGTCCGGAACCGCAATCACGTTGGTTGACTGCCTCACGGCAACTCCCAGCGGTTTCACCTGCTTCAACGGTATCCTTTTTATAGATCGCCTTCCCGCTTTCATGAGGCGACTCAAAAGGGTTGCGGCTTGGTAGCCCGCCTGGTGCGTATCCGGTATGATACTCGACATGGGGGGATCGCATAACTCACAGAGAATATCGTCGTTGTGCACTCCCATCACAGCCACCTCTTCGGGAACTTTCAACCCGACATCGCGACAAGCTTCTACAATTTCGTGACCTCTAACATCATAACAGGCCAAAACACCTATGGGTTTGGGAAGGCCCAACAACCACTTGCCTAACTGCTTAATCTCAGCCTCGGGTCGAGTGATCCGCTCATTGCGAGCGAGGCATTCGCTTCCACGCTCGTTCAACGCTTGCTGCAGGTAATGGAACCTCAACCGGGACCAGTGAAACACGTCATCCCCACCATAGGCGAAATGCCGCAATCCCAGACTCTCAAAATGCTCTATTGCCAAGCTCACGACTTCCCGGCTGTCCGTTACGACTTGCGGGAATAAAGGCTCCTCCATAGCTGCGCTCACGTCGACTACCGGGATGGCGAGACTTTCGAGGAACGAGCCAATTCGCTTGTTTTCCACCCGGGCTATGATTCCGTCACCATCCCAGCTCTTAAGCCAAGTGGGCATCTTTGCGCCCCGCCCTTGCTCGATCAATCGAAACGACCAGGAATCGTTTTCCCGAGACCACGAACGTATCCCCCGCAAAAGGCCGCGACCATATACATTGGAAGTTTCGATTAACAAAGCTACCCGTTTCACAGCGTATCCCCCTTTTCCCAATTCGTAGGGTTGGCGCTTGCGCCATGCCGCGTGTCCCAGGTAGCGGTCGATCTCCGAGCGACCACCCAATACCGTGCATGATGGGCGCTCGGAGATCGCCCGCTACCTTCAACCACAATCGTAATTTTTCGCCCCATTTTCAATTAACATCTCAATTTACCCCATGCCGCTTTTTCTCTGATTAATTAAGCAAATGCACATAGCACTCCGAAAGGCAACTGTGTTACTCTCGACTCTATGGCTCACTACAACATCGCAGTTCTCCCAGGAGATGGAATTGGTCCAGAAGTGACCGAAGCCACCTGTCAGGTCCTCAAAGCGACGGTCGATAAACTGGACGACTTCGATTTGGCATTCGAGACTCTCTCAGTTGGGGCAGGCGAGTACTTGAAAAACGGAGACCCGCTTCCGGAGTCAACCGTTGAAAAACTCAAAACCTACGATGCCATACTCCTTGGAGCGATGGGTCTGCCCGACGTTCGCTGGCCCAATGGGGTGGAGATGACTCCGCAAGTCGATATTCGCGAAAAGCTCGATCTCTATCAAGGCGTACGTCCGATAAAGCTCTACAACGAGATCCACTCACCTTTGAGAATCCCCCAAGGCAAGGACATCGACTTCGTTCTCATGCGGGAGAACTGCGAGGGCTTGTTTTCCGCACGCCTCGCCAAACGCGAGGAGAACAGTGATTTCGCCACGGATACCATGAAGATCACTCGAAAAGGCGCCGAACGTATTTGTCGGGCAACTTTTGAAATCGCGAAAAACCGACGGAAAAAAGTCGCTCTAATCGACAAGGCGAATGTGCTCCAGTCCATGGCCTTTTTTCGAGGAGTCTTCGACGAAGTGGCTCAGGAGTATCCCGACATCGAAACAGAACGCATATACGTCGACGCCATGGCGTTATTCCTGGTCCAAGACCCCTTCCGTTTTGACGTCATGGTCACGGAAAACATGTTTGGCGATATCCTATCGGACCAAGCCGCGGGACTAGTAGGCGGCATGGGCATGGCCCCCTCGGCCGATATAGGCGATAAGTATGCGGTATTCCAACCCTCCCACGGTTCCGCTCCCACCATTGCCGGCAAAGGAATCGCCAATCCTATCGCCACCATTCTTTCCGGCGCCCTAATGCTCCGCTGGCTGGACAAAGATGTCGGAGAACGCGGCGCCCAGCGGATCGAATCCGCCGTCTCACAAACGCTCCAGGACACAGAAAACCGCACCGTAGATCTCGGCGGATCTCGTTCGACATCCGAGATGACGAATGCGATCATCGCGAATCTCTAGTCTGATGACATCTACCGCCCCCATATTCCCATTGCATCGTAGGGCTGGCACTCGCGCCATGCCGCGTATGCTTGTACGATATTTTGAAATCATTCAAAGTAGCGGGCGATCTCCGAACGTCCAGGATTGCAATCGAACAATGGGCGCTCGGAGATCGCCCGCTACCCACAATCCCTCATGGACATCGTTGACCTGAGCCTGACCGTCACCCCCGGAATGCGTGGTGTCAGCATGACATCCGCCAACACTCTGAAACAGGACGGCTGGAACGCCGCCAATTGGACGCTCTATTCCCATTCCGGGACCCACGCGGATGCGCCCATCCACTTTGAGGCGAGCGACCAGACGATAGACCAGATGCCTCTGCAGAGCTTCATGGGCAAAGCGAAGGTCATTAAAATCGCCCACACGCAGCCCAAACAATGGCTGCTCCCTGAAGATCTTGGAGAGGCTGCAGAGTCCGTTGATACCGGGGACTGCCTTCTCCTCCACACGGATTGGAGCCAACACCTGAACGACACGGCCACCTACCGTGATGGATTGCCTCGAATTAGCGACGAGCTCGCTCAATGGCTCGTCAATCGGGGCGTTAAACTCATCGGAGTGGAAGCGCCTTCTGTCGCCGACGTTAATAATCTGGAAGAAGTGGATCGTATCCACAAAATACTTCTTGGAGCTAACATCACCATCGTAGAAGGCCTGTGCAACCTGAACCTTCTAAGACCAGAAGTCTTTTTCATGGCCCTCCCTCTTAAACTGGAAAACGGTGATGGTTGCCCGGTTCGGGCCATCGCTTTCAACAACGACGTTTCATTTACCTAAATTCCACAATACAGCTATGGCAACGCTCAAAGGAATCTGCATCGGCGCTGGCTATTTCAGCCAATTTCAATACGAGGCATGGAGTCGTATCCCAGAAGTAGAAATCCTCGCGGTCTGCAACCGTAATCAGGATCGAGCCCGGGCCACCGCCAAGACCTATGGCATTCCCAAGGTTCTCGAATGGTCCGACCTCGAACCTTCTCTGGACGCGCTTAAACCGGATTTTCTCGACATCATCACGCCACCGGAAACGCACAAGGAACTAGTGGCGCTCGCAGCCAAACGTGGCATCCATGTAATCTGCCAGAAGCCGCTGGCTCCGACACTTGAAGAGAGCCAGGAAATTGTCGAACTAGCGAACGAATCGGGTATCCGTTTTCTAGTACACGAAAACTGGCGTTGGCAGCCTTGGTACCGGGAGATAAAGTCCCAAATGGACGGGGGTGCGATTGGAGACCTACACTCCATCAGTGTACTGATGCGGATGGGCGATGGGTGGCAAACCGACGCCTATATGTCCCGCCAGCCCTTTTTCCGAGACTACCCAAGGCTGCTCATTTACGAGACCGGTGTTCATTTTCTCGATACTTTTCGCTATCTGGGAGGAGAAATCGATACGATCTACTCAAGGCTCCAAAAACGCAACCCCGACATTGCGGGTGAAGATGCCGGACAAGTCGTGGCGGCTTTCCATTCCGGAGCGACCGCGATACTCGACTCTAGCAGATACAACGAAGCGGACTGCGAAAATCCCCGCTATACCTTTGGAACCGTCCGAGTCGACGGCAGCAAAGGACACATTGAAATTTCCACGGATGGTTCGCTCACTTTGAAACGATTGGGGGAGGAAGCGATTTCAATCGAGTACCAACACTTTCCTGAATACTTCGGAGGGGGTTGCGTCTACAATGTACAACGCCACTTCGTCGACTGCATGGCTACCGGAGCGGCCTTCGAATGCACGGGTGAAGACTACCTTAAAACCATCGCCCTCGTCGAAGCCTGCTACCAATCCAATGCCACCAACCAAGTCGTGAAAATTTAACGCATATAGTTTATATCGTAGGGCTGGCGCTCGCACCACGCCGCGTATAAAGATAGAAAAATTCGGTCCCGCACCGTGCAAAGCTAAACTCCACTTGTAAGTATATCACCAGCCATTCGTTAAATCCGTAAACGAAAAAAACTAAATTATCTATAGATGAACCACCAAGGACTCGACCACATTGCCATAGCCGTTCCCGATACCGAAGCAGCGCTCGAAATTTGGAGAGACCAGTTCGGATTTCCCGTCGTGTGTTCGGAGATCGTTAACGAGGGAACCGTTAAACTGACCCATCTCGATCTCGGAAATACCCATCTCCAACTCGTGCAGCCTATGGTAAAGGGACATCCTCTCCACGAATGGATCGACAAAAACGGATCTGGCCTGCACCATTTTTGCCTGCGTGTCGAAGATGTTGATACTGCAATCAGGGAAAGCCCTGCACCTACCGCTCCTTCGCCACATCAAGGTACCCAAGGGAAACGGGCGGTTTTTGTCGACAAGACGGCTACCCAAAATACACTACTCGAATACACAGGTCTTTAGAATGAGCGAGCGTTCCCTCTCTCAAGAGCTCTCCAGGCTTCCCCCTTCCTGGCCCGAAGATCCCCTCGTCGAGATCCGGAATTCCCTATCCCAACAGGTCGGAAAACTGGTCATCCTCGACGACGACCCGACTGGCACGCAAACCGTCCGGGGCATCACCGTCATCACCTCCTGGGATTTACCGACCTTGAATGATGCGTTTAAGACCAAGGAGAACGGTTTCTTTATTCTTACAAACTCTCGAGCCCTCACTGAAACTGACTCCATCAGGCTCCATCGAGAGATCCTAACCCACCTCCAAGAGGCAGCGGCAGGCACTTCTTTTACGATTCTAAGTCGCAGCGATTCGACTTTACGGGGACACTTTCCTGCCGAGACCGACACCATCGATCGCCTGTGCGGTCCTTACGACCTGACGGTTATCTCACCATTTTTTGAAACAGGTGGCCGCCTAACAATCGAGGATACTCACTACGTTGCCGACGGTGACACACTTGTTCCAGCCCATGCCACGCCCTTCGCTCAAGACAAGGTATTTGGATACGCCCATTCGTATCTTCCTGCTTGGGTAGAAGAAAAGAGCAAAGGCAGAATCTCAAGCGACACCGCAGTATCCATCGATCTCAACACCATTCGCTCTAAAGGAATCAACGGCGTGGAATCCCTCCTACGAAACGCGCCGACCGGCTCCGTCTGCATCGTCAACGCCATTGCCCAAAGAGACATGGAAGTCTTCGCCGCGGCCGCGTTACGTCTCGAGCGGTCGGGAACGCGCATTCTCTATCGAAGCGCGGCCGCACTGGTCTCCGCCCGTCTCGGCATCCCTCTCGCACCCCCGCTTGAAAAAGGCGTTGGTCTAGTCAACACAAAGAGCGGAGGCCTCATCGTTGCCGGTTCCTACGTCCCGAAAACGACCCAGCAACTCGAGCCGCTTCAATCGATCGAATCGATCGAGAATATCGAACTCGACGTAGCGGCTCTTCTTGAAAGCGACAGGGAATCCTTCGTTTCACAGATTTCCGAAAAAGTGAACCAAACGCTTCAGTCGGGAAAAGACGTGCTTCTCTTCACCAGCCGATCGCTTGTTTCGGCGAACGATGAATCGTCCAATCTCTCTATCGGTTCACGCGTGTCGCAAGCCCTCGTCGACATCGTACAAAATCTCCAGGAATCTCCGAGTTTCATCATCGCCAAAGGGGGAATTACTTCTAGTGATATCGCGACCAAGGGACTCGATATTCGCAAAGCCACCATCATCGGACAACTCATCGCCGGAGTTCCCGTTTGGCGCTCCGAATCCGGTTCCCGTTTTCCTCAGCTTGACTACGTGGTCTTCCCGGGAAACGTCGGCGGTCCCAACGCCCTCTTGGAGGCCTACCAAAAGATCACTGGACCCTAGTAGCGATTGATTACTTTAAAGTGTTTTCCCTCCCCAAGCCTCACTACCAATGGACAGAACCTCCCGTGTTTCGCAGAGCGGTCCGGGAAGCGAAGAAGCGGAGCCCAATTGTCAGAGCCATTCCCTTTTTAATCTATTTCAGCTTTTCAATGCTCCTGTGGAGCACAATGATTAGGGAAGCGGAACCCAGTGACTTTGGAATCTACAATGCGATCGGGCTTTCCATCGGCCTCGCGCTTGTTCTGACGCTCGCCATCCATTACCTGCCCCATTACCTGCCCTCTAAAGTTACGTTGGCGAAACTCGCCATACTAAGGCAAAAGGGCAATCAGAGCGAAGTGTGGAGATACGATCAGCTCGAGGGGTGCAATATTACGGGAATCGATAGCGAAGACGCATTTGCCTGCTTGGAGCTCTTCGGACCCGAACATAAAACTCGTGCAAGCATCGGCATTGGCAAAGACGAGAACCTGGAATTGATTGGCAAAATCCTAGCCGAAAAAGGATTGAAAGTTTCAATACACGGCGAGCCCGTTGAGCCATAGGAATGCTCTTCCCCAATTCTTCAAATGCAGAATGGCGCGAGCGCCACCTCCACAGGGTTCAGGCTAAAGCACTGAGCTACTTGATCCTCCTTGGACATTTTTGCTTGGAAGGTTGCAAAGGTAGGGCTCGACGGCCAGGCGAGTCGCATATCTCGCAAGTCTAGCACTTGCGCTAGCCCTACGAAAGAGAGGTTCCCGCTCAAAAAGGGGGACTCGAGCCAGCTCTGCATTTAGATCAATGTTTGCGCTTTCTGAGGTTGATCATTTTCGTTCCTCGCCAATATTGGCTTCAACTAAATTCTGACCGCTTGCTGCATTTCTCGAAAACAAAACCAGATTACCCAGTCCCTATGAAACCCTTCCCCTATCGCGAACTCCTGATCCTCACCATGCTCCTTTCCCCCTTCCCGATAATTGCTGCTAACGACTCGTGGCCCGTCCATCCCGACTCAGTTGAGGATCCGAGCGTTCCTAAAGGCGAGATCCTCACCTTCACCTTTGACGATTCTAAGGTCTTCCCCGGCACATCTCGGAAAATATGGGTCTACGTACCCGACCAGTATGACGGATCTCAACCGGCCTGCCTTTATGTCTGTCAGGATGGGATTAAATATGAGGCCACGACGGTCTTCGACAACTTGATCCACAAAGGCGAAATGCCCGTCACCATCGGTGTATTCGCATTTCACGGACGCATTCTCATTGGAGATCCCGATACACAAGTGGATCGACTGAACCGAAGCTACGAATACGACAGTGTCAACGACAACTACGCCCAGTTTCTCGCCAAAGACCTGCTTCCCGCCGTTGAGAAAATGAAGACCAGCGACGGGCGGCCCATTCGGCTGTCTAAACGCCCAACCGACCGCATGATCGCGGGCAACAGTAGCGGAGGTATCGCCGCCTTCATGGTAGCGTTCTCCCATCCACTGACCTACACGCGTGTCTTCACCGGTGTTGGCACCTACGTCAGCATGCGCGGGGGCGAACAAATCGCCGGACTGCTACGCAAAGTAGAGCCCCTTCCATTGCGTGTATTTCTGCAGGACGGGAAGAACGATAACAACCTAGATGTCGGCGACTGGTGGATCGGCAACCAGGCAATGCAGCGTTCGCTAGAGTTTTCTGGATACGAAGTTAAACATGTCTGGGGCGAGGGAGGACACAATGCCAAGCATGCCACATCTGTTTTCCCCGACGCCATGCGCTGGCTCTGGAAAGATTGGCCCGCCTTGCCTAAAACGAGTGAATCACAGGCCTCACGGCTCAACGAAACAATCTATCGGGACGAGAAATGGGAACTAGTCGGCGAAGGGTACGGATTTACCGAAGGTCCGGTTGCCGCTCCCAATGGAGAGGTCTACTTTAACGATCTTAGACACAGCAAAACCTACCACGTCGACCTAAACGGTAAGGTCACCGAATGGATGTCCAACAACCAACGTGCCAACGGCATGGCCTACGGCCCCGACGGGCGGCGCTACACGGTCGCGGCAGCCGCAGGTGAAGTCTGGGCTTTTGACAAAAAGGGAAACAAGGAAGTGGTTGCCGAAGGCATACGCGGCAACGATATCGTCATTGCTCACAATGGAAATCGGTACATTACCGAACCGGTAAACAATGCGAGCAAACGCTCCGATCGCAGCCGGGTCTGGCTAGTCCGTCCCAACGGCGAAAAAATTGAAGTCGACCACGGCCTCAAGTTCGCTAATGGCATTGCCCTTTCCCCTGATCAAACGCAACTTTATGTGGCCGACTACGAATCTAAGTGGATCTACAGCTACATGGTCCAGCCGGATGGCACCCTCGCCCACAAGCAACGGCTCATTTGGCTTCACCACCTCGATTCCGAAGACTCGTCCAGAGCAGATGGCGTACGAGTCGATACGATCGGTCGAGTCTGGGTGGCGACTAATATGGGTATTCAGATTTGCGATTCAGCCGGTCGTCCACGGGTCATCGTTCGCACACCCAACGGACGCGTAGCCAATTTCTGTTTCGGCGGACCCGACTTCAATACACTTTACGCGACCTGTGGTGACAAGGTT
>JAUHWE010000149.1 GCA_030424825.1 Verrucomicrobiia bacterium | reverse complement strand
CGCCTTTTCTCGTCATCGTCTTTGTATTGAGCGACGCTGTACCTGTTCCTGTTGATACGATCGGATTCACGAAGCGCTTGAGCCAACTGGTCCCTAACGTCTCTCCATTCACGAATTCGCAAATAGGAAATGTAGTGGGATTTGCAAAATTTGCGGAGTTTGCTTTGGGATACCCTGTCGGAACCAGAGTGAAGCGATTCCCAAATATTGAGGAGCGTGAGGAAGTCTGACTGTTTGTGTATGAATTTGCTCTGAGTGATTTTCGCTTGTTCCTCTTTCCCGAGTGGCCGTTCTCTTGGATCCGGGATGGTGAGTGCGGATGCAATGATGAGGACTTGCTCGACCACGCCTTCTTCTTCAGCTTGTAGCAACATGCGACCCGCAGTCGGATCGATTGGGAGTTTTGCCAGTTTGCTTCCCAATTCTGTAAGTTTACGCTCGGAGTCAATCGCCCCAAGTTCTTCGAGAAGGGCGAATCCAGCTTTTATTGCTGCTATGCTGGGGGGATCGATAAACGGAAATGCTTCGATCTCCCCCAATCGGGAGGCCATCATTTTCAGGATCACTTCGGCGAGGTTCGATCTCTGAATTTCGGGGGTCGAAAACTCCGCTCGTTTATCGAAATCAGTTTCTGAATACAATCTTATGCAGATGCCGTCTTGAACTCGACCGCAACGCCCGGCTCGCTGGTTGGCGCTGCTTTGTGAAATGTTTTCGATGGGCAGCCGCTTGGTGCGAGCTCGTGGGTTGTAGCGGCTGATTCGAGCGAGTCCGGTGTCGATAACGAACCGGATGCCGGGAATCGTTAACGATGTTTCCGCAATATTCGTTGCCAGAACGATTTTTCGACGCGGCAACTGGGCAAATATCTGTTGTTGGTCTGAATTTGAAAGTCGGCCAAAGCAAGGCAGTATTGAACACCGATTTCCAAGACGCCCCTCTAGTCGATTCTTTGTTTCCCGGATGTCCTTCTCCGTGGGGAGGAATACTAGGATGTCACCCTGGCCAAATTCTTCGATGATCCGATCGACGGATTCGGCGATACCATTGAGAAAAGTGTATTCATCATCTTCATCCAAGAGCTCTTCCAATGGTGCATATATAATGTCGACCGGATAGACTCTACCCGAAACTTCAATAATCGGAGCATTGTCAAAGGCTTGGGAAAACTTCTCAGTATCTATCGTCGCGGAAGTAATGATCACTTTCAGATCCGGTCGCCTTTTCCGCAACTGATTGAGGTGCCCAAGCAAGAAATCTATGTTAAGGCTTCGCTCGTGGGCTTCGTCAATGATGACGGTATCGTATTCCCGCATGAGCGGGTCTGACTGGATCTCGGCGAGAAGCATACCATCAGTCATGAACTTGATTCGTGTCTGGGGGCTCGTCTTGTCCGCAAATCGTATTTTGCATCCGACTTCTTGCCCGTATTCGACATTCAATTCTTCCGAAACGCGTTTAGCGATGGATAGGGCTGCTACTCGACGCGGTTGCGTGCAAGCGATTCGTTTGTTTTTACCCCGACCGGCATCGACGCACATCTTTGGTATCTGGGTGGTTTTGCCAGAGCCTGTTTCACCCGAGAGAATGATCACCGGATGTTCCTGAATCGCCGTGATGATATCCTCCCGTCTTTTGGAAATGGGAAGGTCCCGCGGGTAGTTGATTTTGCCCGGAATCCAAGGAAGCGGCTTCGGGGGTTTCGGTTTCGATTGCGAACTCTTTTCCATCTAGCTAGAGTTCGCGAGCGCTATTGAAAATTTGTACAGCATGATTCCAGTCTTTTGCAACTGGATACGAAGAGCTGCACCAGAGGATTCGAAACTGAGAGTCAACGAGTGAAATCAAGGGTAATTTTGGAGAAGCGTTTTTCAGAATCGTTGAGTGACTCTTCATGTATTCACTTTTTAGAAAAGCGTTCGCTGCAATTCGTTTGGCGCGTTCACTGCCTGGCCAAGCGAAGTTAATCAGCCACACCGGACTCTCTAGGCTGCCCAGCAAGGAGGCACATCTTAGGGTTTCGCTGAGGTCTTCTTGCGATTGGGAGGTAATAAGGAAAACTGGCCATTCATAGATGGTCCGTTTTTCACCGTCAAATGTCTTGTAGGTGAATTCTTGGGCGATTGTCTCTTCTGCGAAAATGCAAAGCAGCGCTACAAAAAGCATTCTGATTTTCAATACCATAACTAATGGGTGTTCCTTTGGATAGAGAAATCGACCATGGAAAAGCCGAGAGAATCCAGTTTTGCGGAAACGGTATCAGCATTGATACTTGAACCACCTATTTGTGTGTCTCCCGACGTGAGATCCACGGCAACCTGATTGATGCCCGGTAAACTAGAAAGGCCATTCGTGGCGGATTCGCGGCAATGGCTGCAGGTCATTCCTTTGATTTTGAATGAAGCAATTTCAGGACCGACCTGGGGATCGATACCCTTGGGGCGGCTTGACCGGTTAGAAAAGCCATTCTTCCAATAGGAGAAACCGAGCATGAGCACCATCGCCGCTCCGGCCGCGTGGCTCCAGTACGATAGACTGGTCAAGTGAGCATGTCCCATTTTGAATGAGCTCGTATCCAAAAATTCGTGAAAGATCAATGCTGCGATCCAGGAAACGAGAATGATCATGGTAACATAGATCGTGGTTTCCCTCCCCCCTAGAGCCTTTCGCATGGTGGTGATGGTCGCAATGTTGGTTGCAGGTCCAGCGATGAGGAGCACAAGAGCAGCGCTGATGGGCAGGCCGCTATCAATCAGAGCCAGCGCGAGCGGAATGGATCCTGTGGAGCAAATGTAGAACGGAGTTGCGACGATGGTGGTTAATAAAATGCTGGTATAAACCCCACCTGGCAAATTGGCTAATAGATCGTCCGGAGCCATCGTACTGATGAGTCCGGCGAGCAGAAATCCGACGAACAAAGAAACGGCAATGTCGCCTGGGAGAGTGATCAATCCGTACCTAAGACTCTCGGCCCACGTTGGTGTCGAGGATGAAGAGGCGGGGAGGCTAGGGGCCGCTTTTGTGTTCGGGCGA
Organism: Verrucomicrobiia bacterium; assembly: GCA_030424825.1. Lineage (GTDB taxonomy): Bacteria > Verrucomicrobiota > Verrucomicrobiia > Opitutales > Opitutaceae > Pelagisphaera. The sequence continues at coordinate 5,942 of JAUHWE010000149.1, read as the reverse complement.
CTGAACAATTCAACGATTAGCCCCACGCCAATTCCTGATATAAACGCGACGATTACGCGATATGCCGCAAACACGGGCCCGAGCATACCGTAGGTTGCGAAGATACTGTCTATTCCCGTTTGCGGAGTAGAGGTCAGAAAGGAGGTTGCGGCTCCTTTGCTGGCTCCCTTTTGGCGCAGGCTGGCCGTTACCGGAATGACGCCACAAGAGCAGAGAGGCATGGGAACACCCACGATGGAGGCCAGAACAATGGACTTAAATCCTGGCTTCCCGAGGTTGTGTTCAATCCAGTTTTGGCGAATCCACCTGTGTAGCAGGCCGGCGATCAAAAAGCCCAAGAGCAGGTATGGGCCCATCTCAGCGATAAGGCTCCATGTTTCGATCAAGTAAGTCCGGATCGCATTCATCAGTTGAGAGTAGGATGCTGCCTAAGCTCTAGCTTGTCGAGGGATCAACTCGCAGGAAATGGGAGAGCTTCAGTTGATCTTGGCGCCGTCCCTGATCGAAACGGGAATCCGAACGCGGGCAATGAGTCCATTCGGAGAAGCAGGAACCATGTCCAAGTGTCCGCCCTTGAGAGCAAGTTGGGTACGAATCTGGAAAAGGCCGATCTTGTTCAAGGGCGCATTGACGCTTTTTAGTTTTTCGTCGAGCCCGACGCCATCATCCTCGACCTGGAGGACCCATTCGTCTTCATCTCTGAAAAGCGTTATGATGCAAAGCTTCGCCTTGGAATGGTTGACGACATTGGTGATCAGTTCGCGGAGTATCTCGAATAGCAGATCTTTTCTTTGCTCGAGTTCAATAGACTGCTGATCCGCGATAGAAATGCTGGCGTCGATGCCGTGTTCCTTTCGCGTCATAGCCACCATCCGTTTAGCCGCTCCGATAAAGCCTTCTTTCGCTGGATTGGGAGGGTTGTAGTTGGCTACGGGTTCTTGGGCGAAATCGAAAGGAAGCGATTCCTGTGTCGGCGCTGCCGCTTTTTTACGGGCGACGGATTTCAAGACTTCCTGGTAGGCGGCCTCCCTGTCGATGGAAAGGGACTCGCTCGGCGCTTTAGCAATTGCGGGGACTTTCGATGGCTTTACGACTTCGTCGCTCTTCGCCTTCTTGGGTTTCGGGTCAGGGGGCGCTTTCGATTCTACATTCTCAGGAGCGGACTGGCTTGCGGGCTTCTCGACTGACTCAGGCAACTGCTGGGCAAGAGGCTTTGTTGACTGAGGTTCGGAAAGCGACCTGCCGCCACTGTGGGCAATCTCGTCGGCGAGCGCCTGCAACTTTTGGTCTGCTTTTCTCAGGGCATCCTCCCTCGCTAAGAAGGCCTCCTGTATTGCAGTATTCGCTTCGGCGAGGCGCTCATACAATTCGTTAGTTTTCGGCGTTTCGCGAATGACCCCGATTATGGCAGTCTCGTCAAAAGCGTTGCCCTTCCAAATCTTGCCCCGTAGCTCGAGCCCCAGGAGGGGCATCTTGTCTCCGTTTACGCGGAAATGGCACGAGACCGTATCGTTTCTGAGCGGAAATCGGTCGAGGCTCTCCGAAACGATGGACCGGTCTTCCGAATAGACTTGTTGGACAATTTCCTCGAGACACCTTTCCGCGGGGCTTGGGGGAAAATGGAGCATGGCCAATGCAATGGGGTCGAGAACGAACTTGTCCTGTTTGGGGTAGTACGTCCAAGAGCCCATGCGGCCGGTCTCAAGAGACAAGTTGAGTCGGGATTCGAGAAGGGAGCGTTCCGATGCGAGTGTGTGCCGGGCGATGGTCGAGCGAATTGCCTGTTCAACCAGAGAGGGTGAGAGGTCTTCCTTGCAAACGAACTCGTCGATTCCGTTGGGGCGAATGAAATCCGGATTGTTTAAGTTTCGGCGTGACGACAGTCCCAGAATAGGATTTTCGAAGCCAGCGATTCGCAGTCGGTCAATCTCGCTCTCCGGTTGCTCGAGTGCGTCACAGTCCAGAAAAAGGAGGTCGAAGCCGCAAGCCCTAAGCATATTGCGAGCATCGTCGATGGAGGTGCAGCGCTGGAGCTTGTACTCGTTCAGGCGCGACCGTTTCAGGTCTGCTCTCAAAGTGGCCGCGTCGTCTTCATCGTTTACGATGGCGAGCAGAAAGAGTGTCCCGCTCAATTCCCTGATCGCGGGTGGAGGCGCCTTTGTTTTGTCTTTGCTAAATGGAGACTCCGACTGGGACATTGTATGGAAGTGGGCGAGGACGGAATCAGATAAAATGCGCTAGATCCATGGCTCTGGAAAAATGCGTTGCCTTTGGGGGTGCATGGGAGATCGCCAGGGAAGTCGATGGCAAACCATCGATGGTTGGCTGGGAATGGAAGACTGAGTGAATGGCTTTTAGCATCCTAAGCGCGAATACAAAGTGTCTGAGTGGATGGTTTTCAAGTGGTCAACACTCATATATTTGCGGTTAAGCTGGGAAGATTGAGGAGGTGCATTATTCGTCTATCTGCGATAAATCCAGTTGTAAGTAAAAACACGAAAAGTTATTCACACGTTATTTACAGGGCAAGAATTGAAGCGTTTCTAAACCAATGGTTGTAGGAATTCCCGTAGGAAGTAGTTAAGAAGGGCCTACATTCACTGATTATTGGTTTTGTTGGCGATTTAGCGAAAGTGGTTCTGGGAAAAGCGGCGAAAAGCGGCGGTTTTCGATTTTTTCCTGTAGGGTGACCTGTCAAAGCCGCCAATTTCGTTCCTGGAAATTAGGAATTGGGTTAATAAAATACCAAAGGGCCGTTTCTCCCCTGATTATTTCCCCAATTTGTCACCTACTGATTGACTGAATAAAATCATGCCACTAGAGCTCGCTAATAAATGTCAACAGAGGCTTCTGCATCCCCACCTCGTACCGAGGAACGTATCCAAGACGCGGTCATAAGGCTGGCCGGTAACTCGCAAGACGGCATCCAATCGATAGGCGGTTTTCTCGCCCGGTTGGCCGGTCGTAGCGCACAGGAGGTCATGACCTACATGACCATTCCTGCTACCATCTCAGGTGGGCCTTCCATATTTCAGGTCCGAATGGGAACGGGAGAGGTGCTTTCAGCGGGAGACGAGGCGGACTTCCTGGTCGCGTTCTACCAGCACAGTTACGAAAACCATATTTCCCATCTCAAGGACGGAGGCGTATTGCTCTACGACTCGGACCACGTTGAGCCGGACGAAAACGACAGCAGGTATTTAAAGGTTGGAGTGCCTATCGCTGCATTAACGGTGGAAGCTCTCGGCGGATCCACGCGCGAAAAGGGAAAGAACATTTTCACACTCGGGCTCCTCGCTCGAATATTCCAGTTGGACGTCAAGAAATTGAGGGGCATTTTTGAAGAGCGTTTTGGCGGCAAGTCGGAAGACATCCTTCGCAACGCGAATCTCGCCTTCGACGCGGGCTATTCCTATCCGATCGACAATGTCCTCGATCGCTACTACTCATTTCTGGCCCCGGACGAGACTGGCGAGCCGCAAGTAACGATGGACGGAAACACGGCTATCGTGCTCGGACTCCTGGCCGGTGGCGTTCGCTGTGGAGCGGGCTATCCGATTACACCCTGGTCGACGATCATGGAAATGCTTCGTTCGCAATTGCCTAAGTACGGAGGCGTTTTCGTTCAGGCGGAAGACGAGCTTGCGGCCGTTTCCATGGCGATCGGTTTTTCTTATGGGGGAAGGCTGGCCGTTACGGGCAGTTCGGGTCCCGGCATTTCTCTGAAATTGGAAGCGCTTGGCTGGGCGGGAATGGCCGAGATTCCGCTTGTAGTGATCAATGTCCAGCGAGGGGGTCCCAGCACGGGACTTCCCACGAATGTGGAGCAAAGCGATTTAATGCAGGCGATCTACGGCAGCCATGGGGATTGCCCTCGGGTGGTTTTGGCGGCTCAGAATGTGGAAGACTGTTTTTATACGGCTCTTGAGGCCTGCAAGATCGCTCGAGAATACAGCGTTCCTGTCTTTGTACTGTCGGACATGTCAATGGCGTCTCGTATCGAAGCCTTTGATGAGCCGGATCTGGACAATATCGTCATCGAGCCGGTTCTGGACACCGAGGATCGTCCGGAAGGCTACAAGCCGTACGATCTGGAACGCATCACGCGGCACGCCCCTCCGGGGACTTGGATCGAAGGGGGGAAATTTCCTCAGGTAACCGGCTTAGAGCATGATGAGACGGGGCATCCTTCCGCGAATCCGGAGATGCACGTCAAGATGATGGCCAAGCGGCGAGATAAACTCAAAAAGCTGGCAAGTTCATTGCCCCCGTCGGAAGTCTTTGGTGACCAAGAGGGTGACACGCTGATCGTTGGTTGGGGAAGTACCTGGGGACCGATCCGCGAGACCGTGATCCGCGAGCGCGACAACGGCAAGTCCATGGGCCATCTTCACATTCGGCATGTGAACCCACTGCCCAACGATGTGGATGAAATCTTCAGCCGATTCAAGAACGTCGTCGTCGTCGAGATGAACGACGAGGGGCTGTATGGTTTTGGTCAGCTTGCGACCTTACTTCGGGCCAAGACCTGCAATCCATCTATTCGGAGCCTGGCCAAAACGGATGGACTCACTTTCAAAATCCGAGAAATTATCAAAGGCGTACAAGAGCGAATTCAATAATTTGCGACCCTCTGACCCTTTGAATCGTTAATCAAATACCCAAAACCGATTTATATAAAATGAGCGCACCATCCGCCCCCACGCCGGTAGAACGCGGCACCATTACCAAAAAAGGCATTGCAGCAGACCACCCAACCTGGTGTCCCGGCTGTGGCGATTTCGCTGTTCTCGCCGCCTTTTTCAAGACGCTGGAGAAACTGCAATTTCCTCAAGAGAAGATCGTGACTCTCGCGGGCATTGGCTGTTCCTCGAGGTTTCCCTACTTCGTGAACACGCATGGAGGGCATTTTATCCATGGACGAGCCCTTCCGTTTGCTACGGGCGTGAGTCTGGGAAGGGATGACCTTCATGTTTTTGTTTTTGGAGGAGACGGTGACGGGTTTTCCATCGGCGGCAATCACCTTGACCACGCGGGGCGGAAGAACATCCGGCTAACCTACGTTATCATGGACAATTTCGTCTATGGTTTGACGAAGAAGCAGACGTCCCCGACCTCTCCCCAAGGATTCCGCTCCAAAACGGATCCTACCGGAGCGATCGACCGACCCACGAATCCGATGCGCAAGTTGCTTTCCAGCGGAGCTACGTTTGTGGCCCGCACGCACGCGACTCAAATCAAGCATATGATGGAAATGTACGAGCGTGCGATTTCGCATGACGGATTTTCGGTGGTCGAATGCCTGAGTGAGTGCGTGGAGTTCTACAAAGGCGCTTTCGACGCCGCAATCCCGCGTAAAGGAGGGGCATTCGAAGTGATTGATGAAGAAAAGCATGACGTTACTGACATGTCTGCTGCACTCACTTTGGCCGAGGAAGCCTGGCCAGGCAAATTTGGGGTGTATTACCATAAACCTGAACCGACCAAGAACGCGCTCGAGAAAGGTTTGATCGACAAGGCCCGGGCGAAGACTAAGGGCGCGAGTGATGTGGACTTGTTGAAGGCGACATTCGCCGCGATGAAATAGAGCACCGTTGCAGGCAAGCGCCTACTGAGTCTCAAAAGTGAAAGCCCGGCGATTAGACCGGGCTTTCGTAGTTAACCAACCAACTAAGAAAGTTGATAGTATGTGGTGCGTAGGTATGGCGGGTGCTTTTGGTTCCTGGCCGGTTGTCCGGTCTTATAGGTGAATACAATCGGTTATAGTACGGGTCGGCTTAACCCCATTTTGCTACAATTAGAGCGAGCGTGAGTAGATTAACGGAGACGCGGGTAGGTGCCATTACTCAATGAATACGCTCACAGACGAAATTTTGTGAGGATCACCGTTTGTAGGTGAGCGAACAATGGGTTCCAGGTTGGGTTTAAGCAACGGGTTGATT
>JAUHWE010000803.1 GCA_030424825.1 Verrucomicrobiia bacterium | reverse complement strand
TGCAAAAGGTTCTAGTCGCCATGTCAGGAGGCGTTGATAGCAGCGTCGCCGCTTTGCTCCTTCAAGAGCAAGGTTACGACATTGAAGGGGCCTACATGAAAAACTGGATCAACGAGGACGAGATTCTTGGGGATTGCCCGTGGCAACAGGATATCGAAGACGCAGCAGCCGTAGCTGAAAAGATCGGCATTCCTTTTCGAGTCGTGAACCTGATGAAGGACTACCGAACGCGGATCGTCGACTACCTGCTTGAGGGCTACCAATCGGGTATGACCCCCAATCCGGATGTCATGTGCAATCGGGAAATCAAATTCGGAGTATTTCTCGAATACGCTCTCGAAAACGGTTTTGATCGGGTAGCGACTGGTCACTACGCACGGCTTGAAGAAAGCCCTACAGGAAACTCGATTCTTGAGGGAGTCGACAAGAACAAAGACCAGACCTATTTTCTAGCCCTGATGAAACCAAATCAAGTCAGCCGGGCCCTGTTTCCCATCGGCCACTTGGTCAAACCGGAAATTCGAGCACTCGCTCAGAAATCAAACCTTCCTAACGCAAGCAAGAAAGACAGTCAGGGAATCTGCTTCATTGGAAATATTAAGATGCAGGATTTTCTTCGGGAGTACGTTCCGGACAAGCCAGGCCCTATAATTCGGGCAGACGACGGGACAATACTGGGTGAGCACAAAGGACTCCACTACTTCACCATTGGGCAGCGCAAGGGAATCGGGATTCCATCAAACACGGACAATCAGAACTATGTCGTCGTCGGCAAAGACCAAGAACGTAACGGCCTTCTGATCTCGTTCGAGTCGCCTCAAGCTCCCGGACTCTATTCATCTGGATGCCGCGCCACCCACCTGAGTTTTATCGAGCCACCGATCACCACTGAATGTCGCATTGAGGCCAAAGTACGGTACCGCGATCCACGAGTCCCTATCTTGTATTCGCCCTCTAGCGACAATGCGGCAGAAATTGCTTTCGACGATCCCCAAAGAGCATTGGCACTGGGACAAGTGATTGCCCTGTACGATGGAGATCGCCTTTTAGGAGGCGGCGTCTATTCTCGAATCGACTAACCGATATTCAATTTTCATGCCGAAGGAATCAAAGCGCAGCCCGATTGAAGATCCAGATTTGCTCCTGGCTCTCTATCGAATCAGTCAAATTGGGAGCTCCGCGTACAACATTCGGGACGCGTTCAAACGGATCATGGAAGAGATACAGATTCTCTTCCAGCCTTTTTCTGCTTCGATCTCGCTGGTCAGTCCCAATTCGGGCCTACTGGAAATCGAATACGCTTTGGGATATCCAATGGATACCAAAGATCTATCGCTTCACATGGGGAAAGGCATCACCGGTAGAGTGGCTTTCAATGGCGCTTCGATACTCTCCAATGATGTGGAAAAGGATTCGCGGTATGTGAAGCTTATTGATGGCGTCAAAAGCAAATTGGCCGTTCCCATGTTTTCGGAAGGTCGAATCGCCGGCGTCATCGATGTGGATTCTGAGGAGACCGGTAAATTCACCCCCAGCGACCTGAACCGATTGAGGGCCATTGCCGACGAATCGATTACATCTCTCCAAAGTGTCTGGAGACAACGCCAGTTGATCAACCAGTCCGATCAACTCAAAGCATTAATAAGTGTTGGGCAGAAAGTTGTATCCAACCTTGAGTTACAGAGCCTATGGGAAAGCATCACGGAGGCCGCGCTAGATCTGACCGGATCACGCATGGCGACGCTTCAATT
>JAUHWE010000148.1 GCA_030424825.1 Verrucomicrobiia bacterium | reverse complement strand
AGTGGTCGTCAATCTGGATGGCGCCGGAGGGACAATCGGCACGCGAAAACTCAAAGATTCCCCACCAGATGGATACACCATCGGTCTTTGGACGCCGGGCATTGTCACATCGAAAGCGATGGGAATCGTCAATTATGACCACACAGACTTTACCGTCATTGGCCGGTCCGGCTACTCCCAGATCGGCTTGGGTGTACTGGAAAGTTCGCGCTTCGACTCAATCGAAACACTAATCGCTGAATCAAAGAGCGATCCCAGGTCAGTCAAGATCGCTACCAACATTGGGCTACCCGTGCACCTGACACCACTTATGTTCGCTGAGGGAGCTGGAATTGAGCTCAATTTCATACAAACAGGGGGAGGCTCAAAACGACTCGCCTCCATTCTAGGCAAACATACGGACCTTTCCCTCTTCTCTCTCCTCGAATTCATCAAGTACGAAAGCACCGGCCTGAAGCCACTCGTATTTCTATCTGAGGAACGCACGCCCCATTTTCCAAATACACCGACCGCTAAAGAAACCGGCGTGGATCTCGTCGTAAGTGACTCGCGTATCTGGCTGGCACCCAAGGGGACCCCTAGCGACCGAATTGAGTATATCGCCGACGCGCTGCGTACAGTAATGGCACTTCCTGAAATAAAAAAGGAATTCGAATCTCTGGGCATCCACAACGAATTTGGCGGGTCTGAGATCGTCCACGAATTCCTCGACAATATTCGTGCACGTGTCACACCCATAGTCGCAAAAGCAAGAAATCCCTGATTCATGGCTTCAAAATCCCGGACTCCTCGACTCGACCTCGCCGTATGCGGAGGGCTGATCGCTTTGGCCGTATTTATATTAATGGGCGTCAAAGACATTCCACCTCCCTTTTTTGACCCGGTAGGATCTGCGGCCTTCCCCAAATACTCTGCCTATATCGTGATCGCTTTGGCGATCGCCATTGCCATTCGAGCGTATCGTTCCCTGAAGAACCAGCCGACTAAAGAACCCAAAGGATTTCGTGACGAACCCCTCCTCGCTCTGTCTGTCGTGCTCGTCCCTTCCCTCTATATCTTATCCATGCAAAGCGGTCTACTCAGCTATCGGATCGCTACCGTCGTTTTCGTTTTCCTTCTGAGCTCACTACTAGCCCGATTCGAAAAACGAGTCATGATCTCTAGCGCTATTGTCGCAATCGTATTCGGATTTGGGGGACAATATCTCTTTACCGAAATTTTCTATATGGATTTGCCTCAATAATTCACAATGGAAATTCTGAACGCATTTCAGCACGTCCTGAGCCCCTACCCACTTCTGTGGATTATCATTGGAGTCGCCGGCGGCATATTCGTAGGAGCCATTCCAGGTCTAGGGGGTGGAATGCTTATGGCTCTAACCGTTCCGCTTACATTCTCCATGGACAGCACCAATGCGGTTCTGCTGCTAATGGGCATGCACGTCGGTTCCGTAAGTGGCGGTTTAATCAGCGCTACACTACTCAAGATGCCGGGAACACCATCGGCGATGATGACTACCTTCGATGGCTACCCGCTGGCCCAGCAAGGCCAGCCTGGCAAGGCACTCAGCCTCGGTATCGGAGCTTCGCTTTTTGGGGGGATCGTCTCTGGCGTTTTTCTAATCGCCCTCGCTCCCCCGCTCTCCGATTTCGCCCACAAATTCGGTCCCTGGGAATACTTCACGATGGTTCTCATGGCCGTAGTCCTGATCGCCTCCATTAGCCAGGGCTCCATGTTGAAAGGCCTCATGGCCGCCATGCTCGGCTTGATGGCTGCCATGCCCGGATTGAATGAATCCGATGGGCAACTACGATTGACGTATGGATTCGAATCCATGGATGACGGATTCAATCTGTTGCCCGTCCTGCTGGGGATATTTGTCATGAGCCAGATCATCAAGGACGCTCTTGAGATCAACAAAAAGGGAATCAGCATTTCAATGGGAAAAGGCGAGCGCCTCTTCCCCAAGTTCAGAGAGTGGAAAGAGCACATCGTTAACATTCTAAGATCTTCCTGCATCGGAACCTGGGTCGGTATTCTCCCCGGAATCGGAGCCAGTATTTCCTCGATGGTCGCCTATGGGATCGCCAAGACGTTTAGCAAGACTCCTGAAAAGTTCGGGACGGGACACGATGAAGGGATTGTGGCCGCCGAATCGGCAAACAACGCCAATGCCGGTGGAGCCCTGATTCCCCTCATCACCATCGGTATTCCGGGGGCGCCGGTTGACGCGATTTTGCTCGGAGCGATGATCATGCACCAGATCCAGCCCGGCCCCCTTCTTTTCCAAACCAATGGAGACTTGGCATGGTCTTTGATGACAGGATACGTTGTCGCGAATATTGTCATGTTTCTGATCATGGTCCTATCCGCTCGGGGGCTCGCCAAAGTCATCAATATCAATCGTGCCTATCTGATCCCCATCGTATTCGCTTTCTGTTTAATTGGAGCCTACGCACCTTCGAATCGCATGTTCGACGTTTGGGTGGTTATCGGATTTGGAGTGCTGGGGTTCATTCTCGATCGGGCAAAATTCCCTCTAGGCCCCTTCGTCATCGGCTACGTGCTTGCCGACATCATGGAATCCGAACTTCGATCGGGGCTCCAAATGTCCGAAGGTTCCTTTGCTCCCATGATTACCCGCCCCATCGCCGCCACCTTTACGGTCATTTCCGTAGTGTTTCTCATCTATTCCATCTATCAAGAGTGGAAAGCCAGAAAGCGAGTCAGCATGGATGACGCCACGGCAGAATAGCAGTTTCGCCTGCCCTTCCACACGAGGACTGAAACATCTATAGATGAATGCGCTGCACATCGTCATGGGACCTCCCGCAGCGGGCAAAACCACCTACGGCAAGAATTTGGCCACGAAATACGGAGCGGCTTTCCTCGATATTGACACCGCTACAGAACGCGTCGTTCGTGCCGGACTGAAGCTGGCCCGGGAAAATCCTGACGACCGGGACAGTCCGCTTTTCAAGGGCTCCTTCAGAGAACCCATTTACGATTCCCTCTTCGCCATCGCAGAAGACAACCTGAGTCACGTTGATGTCGTGGTCGTGGGTCCTTTCACTCAAGAGGCCCGCGATGCAGAATGGCTGGACGGATTGAAAAAAAGGCTGGAGGCCGATTCCGGGCTTACTTTGTAATTTGCGATGCTGAGACGAGGCGACAACGAATGATTGAGCGGGGAAATCCGCGAGACCTCGCCAAATTGGCCGATTGGAAAAGCTACATTCAGCAATATTCAGGAGAGCAGCCACCCTTGTTTCCCCACGAATTCATTGATACGAGCTCAATCTCGCGTTAACTGACTCTCGAATTTCATAGACACCGGTCCTTCGTCTCTTAACGTAGCGCCGACCTGATAGATGTCACACGAACTACAGCCCAATATCGATTTCGAGACGTTTGAGTCCTTGTCAAAACAAGGGAATCTCATTCCTGTATACGCTGACCTTATGGCGGACTTGGAAACTCCAGTGACTGCCTACGCCAAGCTCAAATCGGAAAGCCCGGCCTTTCTCCTTGAATCCATTGAAGGAGGCGAACGGCTTTCGCGTTATACGTTTATCGCCTGCCGGCCTCGCAAAATATTCAGGAGCGACTGGGACACGACCTATATCGAAGAGGTGGGTCAGGAAACGCGCACCCTCCCCACCCCAGAAGACCCCCTTTCGCTCATCGAGGAAGAAATTGCCCAATACGAACCCATAGACTTTCCCGAACTTCCTCCCTTCACCGGTGGAGCCGTTGGGTACGTGTCCTACGAATACATTTGCCGGGTCGAGCCCACCGTCCCGAGAGCCAAGGAAAATCACCACGGGTCTCCATTAAGCTACTACATGTTGGCCGACTCCATGGTGATATTCGATCGGGCGAAGCAAACCATTCGGCTCCTCGTCAATGCTCGACTGGCCGCTCACGACAGTCCCCAAGCTGCCTACGACGCGGCCCTATTGGAACTCAACCAGCTACGGACTACACTGGAAAAGCCAAACCCTGCCAGCCCTGTCACACTCCGTACCCCTTCCAGAATTGAAATACCCAGCGGCAATTTCGTCAAAGCGGACTTCGAAGCGCTCGTTGAACGATCCAAGGAATACATACGGGCCGGTGACATTTTCCAAGTGGTTCTGAGCCAGCGCTTCGAGAAGGATTTCAAGCAAAGCCCACTCGACCTCTACCGTGCCCTACGCACGGTCAATCCGTCGCCTTACATGTTTCTGCTTGAAGCCGATGGGTTTGCCATCGTGGGAGCCTCTCCGGAAGTACACGTCAAACTTACCGGCGACAAAGTGGAAATCCGCCCCATCGCCGGAACACGGCATCGCGGAAAAACGGAGGCCGAGGATCTGGAGTTGGAGAAAGACCTTCTCGCCGACGAAAAAGAAAAGGCCGAGCACTTGATGCTTATCGACCTGGCAAGAAACGACATTGGACGGGTTTGCGAGTATGGTACCGTATCCGTTCCGGACTACATGACGATCGAACGGTACTCGCATGTGATGCACATCGTCTCGCAAGTGGAAGGAAAAATCGCCCCAGGACAAAATGCCTTTGATCTGATGCGAGCGACTTTCCCGGCTGGAACCGTAAGCGGCGCTCCCAAAATTCGAGCAATGCAGATTATTTCAGAAAGCGAACCAGACCAGAGGGAATTCTACTCCGGAGCCCTCGGCTACTTCAGCTACAATGGCAACCTGGACTCCTGCATTACTCTCCGCACAGCCATGATCAGCAAAGGCAAAGTGGTCATTCAAGCCGGCGCTGGGATTGTCGCGGATTCGGATCCTGCTTCTGAATACCAAGAAACCATTTTCAAGGCGTCCGCTCTTTTTAAAGCAGTTTCTGTCGCCGAGTCCTTTTAACTGCCTCACAACCAGATACTTTAGCGGCCTATTTATAAATGGGCTATGAATAAATCGATGCGGGTCTGGGCGCGTACATTTAGACTCTACTCGCGCCAGACTCCGGCATAACTTTTGTCTAGAATTACCCCGAGCCAGAAGCTCAATACCCACCGGTTCTCGTTCCCACGTTTCGTCTCCCTTGAAACCAGATTACCAGAATCTAGTCTAATAGATTTGGCCATCGATAAATTGAGGGTTTCTCTATGAAAAGCATCACTCGCATAGACTCAGGACCCATTCGACGTAAGCGTCGCGCAAAAAGACGTTTCCCCACACGATCCTCGCCTAAGCTAGATAAAGAAACAAAGATTGCCCCTCTGGCTCATCCATCCCGCTCAAGGGAGGGAATCCATGCCTACCTTCGCGAGATCAGAAAAACTCCACTCCTTACTCGGGAACAGGAGATTGAATTAGCCGAGCGGTTTAAAAAAGGTGACCAGTCCGCACGCGATCTCATGATCCGGTCAAACCTCCGGCTGGTCGTGAAAATCGCCCACGACTACAAAAATTACGGGCTTCCGATCCTGGATCTCATTAGCGAAGGAAATATTGGATTGATGAAAGCCGTCGAACGTTTCGATCCAGAAAAAGGCGGCAAATTGAGCACCTATGCCTCCTGGTGGATCAAGCAATCTATCAAACGCGCTCTCGCAAACCAGAGTAAAACGATTCGGCTCCCGGTTCACCTAGTGGACAAAATCAGTCGCATTCGAAAAGCCGCTTCGAGGCTGTCCGAGGAGTTTGGTCGCGAGCCCACGGACGAGGAATTAGCCGATGTTCTCGGTATTCCCGTTCACAAAATCGCCCATTTCAAATCCGTTAGCACCCGACCGGCTTCCCTCAACGCCCCGGTAAGCGATGACGGACAGGGAACGGAATTCGGAGAACTTGTTGGCGACGAAAACGCGCTTTCGCCCTTTGATTACCTCGACGAAAAATCGGTGCGCGGCGACTTGTCCGACATGTTCAACGCGCTCGAGGAACGGGAGTCCGAAATCATCAGGCTCCGCTTCGGAATCGAACGGGATTCCCCTCTAACGCTTGAGGAGGTGGGCAGGATCTTTGGAATCACTCGAGAGCGGGTAAGACAGCTTCAGAATATCGCCCTTCAGAAGATGCGGCGGATTATGTCAAACAACGAACGACAGTATTCGCTGGAAGAGGTTAAGCAAATCAACCGGAACCGCGAGCGAATGCGGATTTTCGGCGAATACTTTCGGGATTCCAAAGTAGCTCAGAATCTGGCTCACTGAAATCTTGCGCAAGGTTGGCACGACAAACGACCAGCGGACGCAGGCTCTGCCCGATTGGGTCCGCTTCTCCCTAACGCAACACCCCATTCGGCCAACACCGCATGATCGCACGGGAGGCCAGATCCACAATGCCGTCTGGGTTCCGTAGTCTGAAAAGCCTCAATCACAGGCCTTTTTCCGACCCTGTATAATTAGTGTAAATCCCGACTGAGGGAATTCAGCGCCTTCACGATTCTGACGTGTAAAACACTGGCGAAATAACGCCGGCAACAATTCACTTAAACCAGGCAAGTTTTGAACGAAAAAATTCTCATTGTAAGAAGCGACACCGAAGACGCCAAGGCCCTATCGTTTCTCCTTTCAGGAACCGGCTATCGGATCAGCACCCACTCGAGCGAGAAAAGCGCAATGGAAGCGGCCCGTCACGAGCGCTATGATCTTCTGATCACTGATCGCGACATTCCCGGCAACCAGAAGAACCTTAGCTTCGTCAGCCAGCTCAAAGAAACCCAACCCAAACTGCCCGTCTTTCTGCTTTCCGAAGACCATGAGCTCGAAGATGTGATCGATTGTATCCGCGCAGGCGTTACAGATATTATCGATGAACCCAGCAACTTGAAGCACGTTTTTGAAGCCACAACCCGCTTTTTCAATCACGAAACCGCATCCGAGGATGAAGTCACCTGGGAAGACATGGTCGAAGTGGAGCAAGCGCTTACAACACTCTTCAAAAAGAATGATCCTGGCAAAGTCGCAATTGAAGAAGCATCCAGCCAGCTAAAGTCAGACCTAGAAGAAGCCCTCTCGCGCATTTCCGAACTGGAGTCATCAAATCAGGAACTGAGCGAAGCTCGCACCAAAGCAGAAAACCTGCTCTTCGAATTCAAGAAACGGAGCGACGAGCTCGGTGGGGAATCCGCAGAAACGGTTGAACGAATCTCAGAACTTGAGGAGCGCGAGAAAAAGCTCAAAGAGCGTGAATCCCGTATCGCCAAGCAAAAGGCCGATGCGGAGATCCTTCTCGCCGACCTGGAAGAACGCCAATTTGAGCTTGAAGAAAAAGGGATAGCTACCGATTCCGGAGCGGCGGCCCTTCAGAAAAAGCTGGACGACGCCCAACTGGACTGGAATGCGACTCGCCTCGATCTCGAAGCGCAGATCACCGATTTGAATCGGGAACTTGCCCAGGCAAAAGTGAACTCCGCCAGCTCCGAGGAACACAAGGAAGAGATCAGAGCGATGAACGAATCCTTGCAGTTGCAAAAGGAGTCGGTCGCAGAGAAGGATTTCATTTTAGACCAAAGGGACAAGGAAATCGAAAACCTCAAAGCCGAAATCGAGCAGAGGTCTTCAAATCTCGACATGGAAGCGCTGGCAGAAGAAAAGCGCCTGATCGAGGTCGAACGATTTAAGCTCCAGGAAAAATCCGACAAGCTGGAGGAACGTCAGAAGACGTTTGATGACGAGTTCTCAAAGCGTCAGCGCGAAATCGAAGTCAACAAGAAGGACGCCGAAGTTTCGCTACGCGAATTGCAGAACAAAGTTAAGGAGGAACAGCTCAAGCTACAGGCGGATCAGGCATCATTCAAAGAGGAGTTCCGACAGTTCGAGCAAGCAAAGCAGAATTTCCAGGAAGACATTGAGGAACTGCAGAGCAAACAGAATGAGCTCAAGCAATTTGAGGATCAACTCAAACGGATGAAGAGCACCCTCGATGAAGAAGAGAAAACCCTTCCCAAACATATTCCCAAGGAGCGTGCCGAACCGGACTCTGAAAAAGCGCGGGAACCTCGCGAAGAACCGGAGCAGCCAAACCGTCCTTCGTCCGAGGGGCCGAAACCGGAATCGTCCGAGAATCCAGAGTCTAACGGTGATAAGTTCGCCCCGGATACCTGGACTCGCCCACCGAGGAAACGAAAAGGAAATCGGGGTCCCCTTCGCATTGGACGTCGTCCGTACGAGGAATAGTCGCTATTCGGATCTCATGCGTCCATCGCGGTTCTAAATCCTAGATTTCCTGTTGACGAATCTGGTGTGTTGGATGTTCGCGCCGCAACTCGATAACGGTTGCAGTAGCTATCGTGGCAAAGATAGGAACCTCCCTTCATCACTTTTCGGTCACCTGTATCAGGACCTTGGGGATTGGGGCCGTTGTGACTTAGACGCCAGGTCGGCGAATACCAGTCGCTACACCATTCCCAAACATTTCCGGCTACATTGTACAAACCAAAGCCATTGGCTCGATATGACTTCGAGGGAGCCGGTCCAACATGACCATCCTCTGCCGTATTGGAAACAGGAAAATTGCCCTGCCAAATATTGCAACGGTGCTTCCCATCGGGATGCAGCTCATCTCCCCAAGCGTATAATTTCTGCTCTAGCCCGCCACGGGCCGCTTTCTCCCATTCCGCTTCTGTCGGGAGACGATGCCCCTTCCACCGGCAATAGGCAACCGCATCCGCCCAGCTTATATGCACTGCGGGATAGTCCATCCGCTTTTTAACGTTCGAACCCGGCCCTTCCGGTTTCCTCCAGTAAGCCCCTTCAACGCCATACCACCACTCGAGCCCTTGTACGTTTTGCGGCTTGAGGCGCTTTAGAACTGATTTTTGTAGGAGAATATGAAATACGTAGGACCAGCCGAACTTCTCCGCCTCGGAAACATATCCCGTATCATCCACAAACTCTCCAAATTCACGATTCGTTACGCAGCAACGCGAAATCCAGTAGGAATCGAGATCAACTTCGATCACGTTTTTCTCGCCATCCGCCTCCCACGCCTCGTCGCTATCGGTACCCATAAGGAAAGGACCTGCTTCGACAAGGACCATTCCTTCGCGACTGCCAAAGTCAGAAGACTGTTTTGCAATGGGTTCAGAGCCACTCTGGCATTCCGATCCGCAATCGGTGGCAAGCGATGGTTTC
>JAUHWE010000147.1 GCA_030424825.1 Verrucomicrobiia bacterium | reverse complement strand
CTATGCCCGCGAACAGCTTTTTCTCCATCGATCCCCTCCTGCCGAGATCGTCATGCAGGCGATTCGAATTGGAGACAAAATCGCCATAGCCACCTTTCCCACCGAAACCTATGCCTTGACCGGTCTCAAAGTGAAAGCGGCCAGCCCGGTCGAGAACACTATGGTAATTGAGCTCGCTAATGGGGCCGAGGGCTACATTCCTCCCCCGGAGCAGCATTTGCTCGGTGGATACAATACCTGGGAAGCCCGTTCCGCTGGACTCGAAGTCACCGCGGAACCCAAAATGACCGAAACCGCTATCCAGTTACTCGAACGGGTCAGCGGATCGAACCGCAGGGCCAAAATCGAACCTTCAGGACCTGCGGCACGAAAGCTTTTGTCAATGAAGCCAAGCGCCTACTGGCGACTCGATGAGTTCTCCGGGCCGAGAGCGATCGACGCCTCCGGCAATCACATCGACGGCATCTACGAACCACAGGTCCTCTTCTACCTCGTAGGCCCCGCTTCGGCTGAGTTCGCCGCTGCCAACACTCTCAACCGAGCCGCCCATTTTGCGGGTCACCGTCTCCAAACAAGGATTCCGGACCTGGGAGCCGACTACTCTGTTTCCCTCTGGTTTTGGAACGGCATGCCGGTCGAAGGACGCGACGTGACTGGCTGGATTTTCTCCCGGGGCCGAGACGGCACCCTGGATGGGAACGGAGACCACATCGGTATCGGTGGAATGTCGGGCCATCCTGGTAAGATCATTCTGCTAGACGGACAGAAAGGTAGGGTCAAAGCTGCGGGACCGACATTGATAAAACGCTGGACCTGGAACCATCTCGCATTTTCTCGCAACGGGAATCAAGTAGAAGTCTATTTGAATGGAAAGCAGGAGATTCGTACCGATACCCCTAGCTTGCTGCCCCGCGATCTCGTCCAGGTCTTCTTCGGAGGGCGTTCCGACAACCAGAGTAATCTCGAGGGGCGCCTCGACGAGATTGCAGTATTTAATCGAGCGCTATCGGAATCCGAAATCCGAATACTCGCAGCGCCGTCAAAAAAGGATGGGCTCAAGTGAACGCAAAATACCAAGGTAACGGGCAATCTTCGATTGCCCACAGAGTACTGACTTGTGGGCGCTCGGAGATCGCCCGCTACCTAGCACTCCTCGTCCTTTTCATCACTCCTCTCGCCCGGGCAGCCGATCCCTTTGAACTCATTCCGCGCGAGGACCCTCTTTCGCCCGAAGCTTCGCTGGCCGCGTTTGAAATCGATGGAGACTATCGACTCGAGCTGGTCGCCGCTGAACCGCTGGTCACCGATCCGGTTGAACTCTGCTTCGATGAAAGAGGAAGAATGTACGTGGCCGAAATGCGCGACTACCCGCTGGGGCCGCCAGAAGGAGGGCCCCCGTTGTCTCGCATCCGCTTGCTGGAGGACACCGACGGGGATGGGAAAATGGATACCTCCCTCATTTGGGCCGACCAACTGGAGTACGTGCAAGGGATCATTCTCGTCAATGGAGGCATCCTCGCATCGACCTGGAATGCCATCGTCTTTCTAAAGGATACCGACGGTGACGATCGTGCCGATTTTCGACAAACGCTCTACCGCACAGACGAACCCAAGCACTCACAAGTGATTGTATCCTCTCCTCGCTGGGGACCAGATTTTCAGATCTACTATAACAATGGTTTGGATACCAAATCGATCTACGATCCTCGGACAGAGCAAACGATCGATACCACTCGATCCGGAATTAGATTGGATCCCTACGATGACTGGAAGTTATCACTGGTGGAGGGCCGCGGCCAGTACGGCGCGACATTCGATGAACTGGGCAACCACTTTTACACGACTAATCGAAATCCGATTATCATGACCGTCCTGCCTCGGGCCGCCATTCGACGGAATCCCTACTCGGGCCTAAACTCTGGCCAAACCGACGTCTATCCTGTTGGAGCGAAGATCTTTCCGGCAGCGATAACGCTCACGGCCTCCGTCGTCCACGCCGGTTCCTACACCGCCGCCTGCGGGACTCACGTTTATCGAGGAAACGCGCTTCCCGATTTACGGGGCCATCTCCTGGTTTGCGACCCCACCGCCCAGATTGTTTCCCGCCATTCGCTGCAAAGCGACGGGGGCGCCTACAAGGCCACTGCTATTCGTTCGCGTCCACAAACGGAATTCATTCGCAGCCGCGATGCGTGGACCCGCCCCGTCAATCTCGCTTCCGGTCCCGACGGGGCTCTTTACCTTTGCGACATGTATCGTCGCTTCATTGACCACCCCATGTTTCTGGCCGAGTCGTATTCAGAGCGCTTTGACATGCGAACCGGCAATGATCTCGGCCGCATCTACCGGCTCGTCCCAAATAAAGAGGATCAGGCTAACCCGAACGACTCCTTTCCCATCGGCAACCCGGAAAAGTGGCCTGCTCTACTCGATCACACCAACGACTGGCATCGCACCACCGCGAGCCGACTGATCCGCGAATCGGAAGCATTCCCCGAAAAATCCATCGGGGCCCTACTGAACGCCGAGGACTCGGAATTCGGGAAACGGGACGCATTCGCCCTTTTGTCCTCGAAAGGCCTAATTAGCGAACGCGCCCTCTCTACCAGTCTTCGCTCCCCGTCCAACCCCCTCGTCCGAGCAGGCCTCGACTTCCTCATCGAGCATCCTGAGCGAGCCCCAGTCCACGAAGACGAGTTGCTTGCCCTCACGAGCCACGCCCATCCGCGTCTCGCTTTCCTCGCCCTCGTCGCCCTCGGAAACGTTGACAGCGAAGCCGTTGCTCGGGCCACGCTCACCGCTTTAAGTCGATCCCCGAACGATGAATGGCTCCAGTCCGCCGTTTTGAGCCACCGCAGCAATTTTGCGGCAACGATCCTCGTCGATTGGATTGGAGCAGAAGCCAACCCCGATCTCCCGACAGCCCTCGTTACCCGCTTCTCCGACGCCACCGCCCGCGAAGCCGAACCTCAACGCCTGTCCGCTCTGATGGCTCTGCTCGAGCAGCCCCTTCGCCCGTCAATCCAATTTGCGATCCTCAACGGAATAAGTTCCGGACTCCGATTCCAAAAACGCATGCCCGGAATCGACTCGCTGCAAAAATTGCTATCATCGGATTCTCATGGTCTCGCCTTTTCTGTTCGTACCCTCCAGTCCATTACAGAAAAGATCAATGCGATCGCGCTGGACCTAAACGCAGAAACCGATGACCGGATCGCCGCCATTGAACTCATTCCAACCCTACCCGTCGAGACCGCTCTAGAGCTAATGGGTCAGCTAGGGGCCTACGATCAACCCGCCGCGATTCAATCAGCCGCCCTTTCAATCGCCAATCACCTTCCCCGAGTGGACGTCGCCAACACCCTTTTTAAGCACTGGGATTCGCTCGGATCGACCGCCCAGTCATCCGCATTGACATACCTCAATGCGAGCGATGCCACCCGACTCCCGCTACTCGAGCGCATCAAAGCGGGCGACATCCCCAAATCCTTGCTCGATCCCATGTCTCGCTGGAGATACCTGCGATCCAAGAACGAAGCCATCTTATCTTTGGCTCGCGAGCTTTATGGCGAAAACAACCAAGACCGGCAGACATTGGTTTCTGAATACCATACCTCGATCCAAAATAAAGCGGGCGACCCCAATCGCGGACACGAGTCTTTCCAAACAAACTGTGCCCTCTGCCATGTATTCAAAGGGGAAGGCAATGCGATCGGTCCTGACATCACGGATGTCCGCAACAAGCCTTTGTCTGGCCTTTTGACCGATATACTAGACCCGAATCGCGTGGTTGAGTCACGGTTCGGATCCTACCAGGTTGACCTGAAAGGCGGACGGTCCCTCATAGGATTGATCACTGAGGAAAACGACGATGGCATCACTCTCATCGGTCCCGGTATCGAAGAGGAAATCCCCTACATTCAAATCACCAACAAACGCGCCACCGGCCTCTCTCTTATGCCGCCCGGCATGGAGAACGCGCTCGACCCTCAAGCCATGGCCGACCTGATCGCCTATCTCACCAAGACCCACTGACCACCCACACACCTCCACCACAAATGACCTCAGACCCTCCGCGCTCCTCTCTTACCCTGTTCTCTCAATTGAGCTCTATGATGTTTCTCCTGCTTTTCGTCTGGGGAGCCTGGTATGTAACCACGGGCTCTTTCATGCAGGCTAGAGGCATGGGAGACTATATAGGCTGGGCCTACTCCGTGGCCCCCATTTCCGCAGTTATCACTCCCTTTTTCATGGGCGTATTCGCGGACCGGTTTATCAATGCGGAAAAGCTACAAGGAATACTGCTCCTGATTAGCGGAGCTCTCATTTGCCTCGCCCCACAGTTCGCGGGTCCGGAATCGGGAAGCGTCTTTATCGTCATTCTCCTTCTTCACACCCTGTGTTTCATGCCCACGCTGGGACTCTCCAACACGATATGCCTAAAGCATCTCGCGAATCCGGATAAAGACTACCCGATTGTTCGCGTGTTTGCCACTGCTGGATGGATCATCGCCGGCCTGGTTGTCAGTTTCGTCTTCAAGGCAGACCAATCGCCGGTGCAATTCTACGTCGCGGGAATCGCCGCTTTCGCTGTCGGCGCCTACAGTTTCCTCCTTCCCCAAACCCCGCCACCGGCAAAGGGCAAATTCCTCCGTCTAGCCGAGCTGTACGGGGCCGACACCTTCCCCTACTTCAAGAAATTCGCCTTCGCGATCTTCATGCTTACCTCTCTCCTCGCCTGCGTTGCCATGATGCCCTACTGGGCGCTCGGCAGCGCCTTCCTCAATGCAACCGGCATCGAACGGTCTGGCGGATTCCTAACCATGGGCCAGTTCGCGGAGCTGGTGGTGCTGGCCTTCATTCTGCCTATCTTCATCCGAAAATTTGGGATCAAAGCGACCATGATCGTGGGAATACTCTGCTGGATTGTACGGTTCGCCCTTTTCTCCGCGGCTGCTACAAGCGAAGGGAACGCCATGCTAGCCATGCTGGTGATCGGAGTCCTGCTACACGGGTTTAGCTACGATTTTGTATTCATTTCCGGATACCTCTATGTCGACCGGAATGTGAAAGAGGAGATCCGGGCCCAAGCCCAAGGCTTGCTCGTCGTGTTTACCCAGGGCATCGGCTTTCTCCTGAGTTCCAAGATCTTTGTGGACTACCTTTTCACTCCCATGATGGCGGAAAACGATTCCCTCGAAACTTGGAAATCGTTCTGGATGACCCCGGTTCTCTATCTGATTGGGGTTCTGGTCCTCTTTGCGTTTCTCTTCAAAGAAAAGAATACCGGCACGGATTCCCAACTGAAATGAGCCATTTACAAATCCGTCGACTCTACTAATGTGGTTGGAATACTTAAAACACCACCCACCACATGAAACGCTCACTCCCTCGCAGAACTGCCATTAAGTCCATCGCTACCGGTGCCGCCGCAATCGCCACCACCCAAACGATATCCCAAACCGCCAACGCCGCCCATCACAAGAGTGGGCTCAAGGGCAACGTCAACCATTCCGCCTGCAAATGGTGCTACAAGGGCATCGAATTGGAGCCGTTCTGCAAAGCCGCCAAAGAGATCGGCTTGAAGGGTGTGGATCTCATCAACGTTGAGGACTTTCCGACTTTGCAAAAGCACGGCCTCGCCTGCTCGATGGTATCTGGCATCCCCGGTGGAATCAAAAACGGCCTCAACCGAATCGAGAACCACGATGCCATCATCCAGTTCTTTGAAGAAGTGAGCCCCAAAGTGGGCGCCGCGGGCTACAAGAACATCATCTGCTTCTCAGGAAACCGAGATGGCATGAGCGACCGAGAAGGACTCATCAATTGCGCGAAAGGGCTCCGGCAAATCGTCCCCATCGCCAAGAAACACGGAGTCACGATCGTCATGGAGCTCCTCAACTCCAAGGTGAACCACGCGGATTACATGTGCGATCTCAGCAAGTGGGGCGTGGATCTTTGCGAAGCCACCGGAGCCGAGGAATTTAAGCTTCTCTACGACATCTACCACATGCAGATCATGGAAGGCGACGTCATCGCTACGATCCGCAAATTCCATCCCTACTTTGCCCACTACCATACCGGCGGCGTTCCTGGGCGTCACGAAATCGACAATACACAGGAGCTTTACTATCCAGCAATCATGGAAGCCATCGTCGAAACCGGTTACAAAGGCTACGTTGCTCAGGAGTTCATCCCCGCAGGTCCGGATCCGCTCAAGTCCCTCAAAGAGGGCGTGCATATCTGCGACGTGTAGCCCAAACTCCAGTCTGCAGTACTGCGACTCCTGGTTAACAAATTGCAGGAGCGGCTCAATGCCGCGATCATTCCCTCAGACATTAGAACCAATCCCGAACGCTGCCGAGAGCGCGTTTGGGACCGGCTATAGTTTCATGCGTTGGATATCGCGGGGTAAAACTGCTCTTACAAGGACTAGCTGACGCCCAACAACCTTGTAGAATCATTCTACCGTATCCGCAATCCAACTAATGCATTTCCACGGAGCAGCTTCCTAGGCCGCCTCGGAAGTAGTGGAATTCCACATTCGGATGCTTTGACAACAGCGACATCGGCACCGACGAATCCGCGATCTCCTTGGAGATCATGAGCGCGGTCAGTCGCTGGCCGAGTGGATTGTCATGCGTACCGGCATGCCAAATGGACACCTTGTCCGACAACCAAGTTTCCCTGGGTCCCACAGTGATGGCCGACTTGGGGACCATCGTGATGTTGCCACCTCCGGACGTGCGGGCGTTCTGGCTCAGCGTGACCGGATGCAACTCCACTACGCGGGTACCCAATTTCAAATACTCCTCGGGTGAAGGAGGCTCATCCACCCATTCCCCTTCTCGACGCAACGGATCGTTGAAAGCCCAGTGCTTGATGTCGCCCTGCCCGCCTTGCATGACGGCACAACGAACGCCATTTCCCCAGCTTTTCGCAAACGAGCTCACATCGCCTTTGGGAAAGTGCAGATTCGCTTCGGGCATTTTCAAATCGTCGCGGATCCGGTCAAAGCACATCTCCCGGTCAGCTCGCTCGAAGGAAAGCGGGTGATCCGTGGATACTTCCGATTGCGTGGACTCGTCATACCATTCGTCCATTCCCCAGAAGTGGGCATGGCGGAGCGAAATCTCGAGATCGTTCACCAAACGGGCCACGAGAGGCAGTTGCTCCGTCGGCCCAATGGGGCCGCATATGCCAACCGGGTTGTCCGCCGTCGCGCGTTTCCAGACATTCACGTACTCCAGCGCTTCTGCCAGATAGAAATCCTCCAGTGTATCATAGAGTTTTACCTTGAAACCCGGGCGGGAAAGCTGGGTAAGGTCTTTCTCCGTCAATTTGGCGGCGTCGTTAATCAAATCCGATTCAAGGGTGGTGTAATCCCACCAATCGGGCGCAATGTGGCTGGTTTTTCTAGGCATGGGAGATGCTAATCGAATGTAACAGGATTTCCATTATTGGCCGCACTTTGGTCTGCCGCGAAGATCACTTCGAAAGTTTTCAAAGCGTCATTAAAATTCGTGCCCGGCATATCGCTATCGGCATCCAAGGCGTCAAAGAAGGTTTGAAACTGTGATTGGTAGGGGTGGTCGCTCACGTCACCTGAATCGAGCATCTTCATGGAAATCGAACTCCACTTCCCTTTGTCCGCTTTCAGCGGATCGGAATGGAACTTGTCATCAAGGATACTCCCCTGACTCCCGACTAAATGCGTATGGAAATAGTAAGGTTGAAGGCAATCCACCACCGCTGCGCATTTGCCTACGGCTCCATTTTTGAATCGAATGGTCGTGACGCTGGTGGTGTCGTACTCGTATGGGCCAAAAATTTCGCTCTTCGATTTAGTAGAGAGGCTGGATACGCTTTCGACATCGTTCCCCATGCACATCAGAAGCGCGTCGAGAGCATGGCAACCTGCGGTTAGCAAGGCGCTGCCACCATTTTCCTTTCCTGTATTCCAGCGATATTGACCATACCACGGTCCGATACCATGGTAGTAGTCGATTTCGCCGTAGTGGAGGTCTCCGATCAATCCTTGGTCCAACAGCGCTTTAGTTGCCTGCATTTGACTCGAATAGCGGCATTCAAAACAAACCGTGCCTTTTACACCATTCTCTTTTGCGGCGGCGGCAATGGCTCGAACTTCGTCCAGAGAGTTGGCCATCGGCTTCTCTAGGATAATGTGCTTTTTCGCATTGGCCGCTGCAACCGCTTGAGAACAATGCTGGCTCGGATAGCTTGTAATGTCGACCACATCGATATCGCTGCTTTCCAGCATCGCTTCAATCGACTGAAATGCCTTGATCGATCCACCGTGACGTTTGCTCAACGCCGCTTCGTCTTGTGGCCGCGACGAACAAATCGCCGTGACTTGTCCTTGATTGGTTGCATTTATCGCATCGATGTGGGCTGTGGCTGCCCAGCCATATCCAACGACGCCAACATTGTAGTTCTTCATAATTGAAATCTGATTCAGAGGATTGAGGTAACTCGGTTGTCAGGGCAGCTAACGAATAACTGGCTGCCGATTCTCTACCGTTGATGAAGAAGATGATACCATGAATTGTCACCCTCTAAGCAATCTCTTTTTCAGGCGTTATTGTGTACATAATGAATATCGAGCTAATCTCATTTTGTCGAAAGCCCGCTCGGGCAGGTTAAACGCGAACCCTTTGTCCCGTTTGCTGGGACATGATCTTAATATGGGGTGCAAAACAAGCCCAGTGCCCACGCTCGCGACGAATTCCCTCGAAGACCTACTTAGGCCAATAGGGTGAAGGTGTTCGAGCCCCGCTCAGATATTCTTCGATTCGCTGGACGATCTCTGGATGCTGAGATGCTACATTGTTCTCTTCCCTTAGGTCCTCGGTAACTCGATAGAGTTCAAGGGGCTCACCTTTCACCAAACGAATCGCCTTGAAATCCTGATAGCGAACTGCCTGCTGAAATCCCCGCTCGAAAAATTCCCAATAGAGAAATTCATGCTCTTCCTGACTTCGTCCTAACAATGTGGGCACAACGGACACTCCATCGGTACTCGCCACCGGACCGAGCCCGGCAAGCTCCGTCGCAGTGGGCAGGAAGTCCCAGAATGCC
>JAUHWE010000146.1 GCA_030424825.1 Verrucomicrobiia bacterium | reverse complement strand
TTGGTCGGAAAAACAGCGAGAGCGGGGGTTCGGCGAAAAGCTGCAACGTCTGGCCTTGCTCAAAACGATTCCCTATCCGGATCGCTTTCGGACCGCCTCTAAAGTCGCTAGCCTATTCAAACCTCTCGCGCCTTACCTCCCCAAAGGATTCGGCGCTATGCTCGAGCTTGCCCCCAGCGAATTGCCGCCCAAGCAAGATTTCAACGAAGTCTACCCGGCACAGGGTGAAAAGAGGGGTCGCGTCGCGCTTCTCATAGGCTGCGCTCAGCAAGCTCTCGCACCACGGATCAATCAAGCCGCCATTCGCGTCCTCAATCGAAACGGTATCGAAGTCCTTGTACCCAAAAGTCAAGGATGCTGCGGCTCCTTGGCGATGCATATCGGCGCGTCCAAAGAGGCCCGCAAGGCAGCACGCAAAAATTTCGAAGCTTTCCCAGACGATGTGGATGCGATTATTTCAACGGCGGCTGGATGCGGATCCGGAATGAAAGAGTACGGGACACTTTTCGCGGGAGAAGAAGACGAACTAAAAACCCAAGCTAGGGACTATGCGTCCAAAGTGGTCGATATCTGCGAGTATCTTGATCGGATTGGATTCACACCTCCCAAAATCGACAATCCCGAGACGGTCAAAGTCGTTTACCACGACGCTTGTCACCTCGCTCACGCTCAGAAAGTTCGATCCGCCCCTAGAAAACTGCTTCAGTCTATGCCCGGCCTAGAAATCCTTGAACCCGCCGAATGGGAGATCTGCTGCGGCTCCGCCGGCAGTTATAATATTGAACATCCGGATACGGCCAAAGAACTGGGAAGACGAAAAGTGAAAAATCTCTTCGCCACCGGTGCCGACATCATCGCCACAGGCAACATCGGTTGCCTCACCCAGATTGAATTTCATTCCAACGACAAAGAACATCCACTAAAGGTCGTCCATACGATCGAACTATTGGATTTTGGGAGTAAAGATTGAAAATAGAAGTCCGATGGAGTAGCAATTTGACAGTATCCTCCGCATGCCCAAAAAACAACTCCCAACATCATGAGCAAGAATGTCCCCGCAGTAATTCTCTCTCACGGTCCGGGTGGACTTGGAGCCGTTCGAACATTAGCAAGACGGGGTGTTGAGGTATTTGTCTATGCTATCCAAGCAAAAGACCTGGTGCTCAGGTCACGGTACCCAAAGCAAACAACTTTAGTTGGCGGTTATTGCGATAAAGAGAAGGAGGCAGGCCTTCTAAGATTATTGCGAAAGTTTGATAGAGAGGGAGCTGTATTACTAGCGACATCGGATAGACTTATAACATTCATATCCGACAACAGAGATGAATTAAGATTAAAATTCAGATTCACGTTACCTCCTACTTCACTGTTGAACGCTCTCAACGACAAGAAGCAAGAAACTCATTTAATAGACTCACTAGGATTTCCTATTCCAAAATCAGTTCAGTCTATTCCAAATACCCCTTCTGACTTGATGAGGGAACTACGCTTTCCCATTATATTCAAACCTGCATCCTTTGCGGTTCGAAACTTATTTCCGCACAAAAACGCCATTATTCACGATGAAGTTGAGCTGAATCAATTCTATGAAAAATGGAAATCCGCTTTATCCGCGTTAATCGCGCAAGAAGTTATACCAGGCCCAGATGAGTATTCATGGATTTGCAGTTGCACTTTTAACCAACGTCACGAAATGCTCGATTATGCGATCAAGCAAAAACTTAGGATGTACCCAATTCACTTCGGTGTAAGTTCTCTAGCTGTCAGTAAAGAAAATGCTGAACTCATCCGAATTGTCGATGATCTTGGTAAGAAATTGAAATGCGTGGGTCATACGCACCTTGAATTTCGATGGGACGTTCGGGATGGGTTATACAAATACATTGAAATTAATCCACGCATTCCTGGTAATGTCGAATTCGATGAAGATAGTGGTGTTCCTACAGCTTGGAATAGCTACAAAGTAGCAATCGATGAAAACTTCAACGAAAAGAGCAATAAGCTAATAGAGAATATATATTTTCTCGATTGGGAACAGGATTTATATAGTCAACTAAAAGACAACGTTCCAAAACTTAAAATACTCAAAACGCTCTTTTCTCATTTTACAAAATGCACGAAAGGTCCTTACTTCGCTTACGACGACCCAATACCAGGCATCGTGAGCGGATTCCGCTTTCTCAATACTGTTCTAAATTCAATTTTAAAAAAAACCAAGCGTGCGTTATTTTCGGAGAAAAGCCAATCCACAACCTCCAAGATTGAATAAGTCCATTCAAACACATGAACCAAATCGAAGAAATCAAACGACTCGCATCGCCAGCTCCTAGACCGCAAAGCATCGCTTGGCACTACGACACCCTCTGGGTTGGTTCTATGGAAACGGAGACGATCTATCAGATTAATACGGATACTTGGAAAGTCCTTTGGGAAGTGAAAGCGCCGGGAGTCCCCTTTGGCATGGTTTCCATCGGCGATGAACTCCGGGTTCTTTGCGGGGAAACCTCAGAGGATCTTCGCATTATCAGGCGTCTCATCCCCGATCATGGATTCGATACCGTATTCAAACTGCCCTGCCCTGATGACACGGGTTCCCAACTTGGCTTCGATGGCAGCAGCCTCTACGTTAGCCAGTGGTACAACAAAGTGGTTCTCCAGCTTGGAATCGATGATCAAGTACAGAAATCGCTTTCATCTCCCCACGGAATATGCGGCCAAGCCTTTGTAGGTAACAGTATCTACCTAGCTACTACGGATGCCGAAGAAACCGACAACTACTTCCTAACCCAAATCAGCCTCAATTCCGAAACGGCAACTGATATTGCCACAATCCCCTTCGGGGCCCGAGCCCTTGCCTTCGACGGCCAGAACCTCTGGACCAATGATCGCGAGAACCACGAAATCGTTTGCTTCAAACGACCGATCTAGACATTATTTTTAACCCAAGAACACTCGGGCGTTTCTAAACATTTGCATCCAGGGGGAGTCTTCTTCCCAGTTTTTGGGCGCCCAACTAAGTTGCGTGGTACGAAAGACCCGCTCCGGGTGCGGCATTAGGATTGTCGCGCGTCCATCTTCGCTGGTCAGGCTAGTAATGCCAAACGGAGATCCGTTCGGATTGAGTGGATACGCTTCGGTGGTTTTGTGGTGATTGTCCACGAAACGAGCAGCGACGAGACCGGATTTGTTGCAAGCGTTCGCCGCTTCTTGGTTTTTAAACTCGGCTCTACCTTCGCCGTGAGCCACTGCTATCGGGAGGACGCTCCCTTCCATGCCTTGAAATAAAACACTCGGGGTTTTCTCGATTTTGACGGAAACCAGCCGACCTTCGTAGCGTTCGCTTCTATTCTGCACGAAATGCGGCCAATGGCTCGCACCGGGTATCAGCTCTCGCAAATTGCTGAGCATTTGGCAACCATTGCATACCCCAAGCGAAAAGGTTTCTTCTCGAGCGAAGAACGCTCTGAATTCTTCTCTCGCCTGTTCATTGAACAAAATACTCTTAGCCCAGCCTTCACCCGCTCCTAGGACGTCACCGTAGCTGAATCCGCCACAGGCCGCGAGACCACTAAAATCGCCTAAAGAAACGCTGCCACTCAAAATATCCGTCATATGAACATCAATACAGGAAAATCCAGCCCGATCGAAGGCGGCGGCCATTTCGATTTCGCCGTTGACGCCTTGCTCGCGGAGAATCGCGATACGTGGCTTCGCCGCAGAATCTTTAATTCCAAAATTTGGCAGCTGAAGATCGAATGTAACCTTGGGGCTGATTCCCGGATTTTCCCGGTCCTGCCGGATCGCATGTTCGGAAGCCGCAGACTCGGGATTGTCCCGCAGGCTTTGCATGCGGTAGGTAACATCGGACCAAACTGCCCGGAGTACGGACAGGTCTTCTTCGTAAAGAACCTGACCGGCCTCTGAAATCTGGATTTGGTACCGCGTATTCAACCGGCCCACAATGTTCGAGCAATCTTCCAGGCCATGCTGTTTCAATATATCGAATACATCGGCAAGATTGCCTCCGCTGACCTGTATGAGAGCGCCCAATTCTTCCGAAAACAGAGGCGCAAACGGATCGCCTTCACTCAATACTTCCAGATTAACCCCCACATTTCCGGCAAAGGCCATTTCCACGGCCGCCGCAAACAGACCACCGTCGGACCGATCGTGATAGGCGAGGATTTTTTCTTCCCTTCCGAGTTGTTGGATCGCGTTCCAGAAATTCTTGAGATCCTCTGCACTATCCACATCCGGGGTAGCATCCCCCATCTGGGAAAGCGTCTGGGCCAGAATGGAGCTGCCTAAGCGATTTTTGCCCCGACCCAGATCAATTAGTATTAAACTCGAATCCAAATTCGGATCCAGCTGCGGCGTGAGCGATTGGCGAATATCTTCGCACCG
Source organism: Verrucomicrobiia bacterium (assembly GCA_030424825.1). Taxonomy (GTDB): domain Bacteria; phylum Verrucomicrobiota; class Verrucomicrobiia; order Opitutales; family Opitutaceae; genus Pelagisphaera. The sequence continues at coordinate 4,729 of JAUHWE010000146.1, read as the reverse complement.
CGCAAACGCTGTGATGATCAAGGAAATGGGAGCCGTCACACGCTTCTCTCCGGAATCATCCTGCCATACCGTGCTCATGCTCATGGAGTCCTTTCCGACCGGGATCGTAACTCCTAACTCCGGACACAACTCCATCCCGACTGCTTTAACAGCTTCGTAAAGGTCGGCCGCATCGCCCGGTACCGAAGGTGCCGCCATCCAGTTGGCCGACAAATTGACTCCCGTTAATGGGCCGATCTGCGCGGCGGCAAGATTGGTCAAGGCCTCCCCAACTGCGAGACGGGCGGAAGCAGCGGCGCTATTGACCGCCGTAGGCGTTCGTTCCCCGATTGACATAGCTTCCCCGGTGTATCCATCAAACGATGTCGCAGTCACCGCACAGTCGGCCACGGGCACTTGCCAAGGGCCCACCATTTGGTCCCGGTGAATAAGTCCGGTAACGGTGCGATCGCCAATCGTGATCAAAAATGTCTTATCAGCGACAGCTGGATGGGACAAGACATACCGTGCCGCTTCTTCAATGGTTAAGGTGCCCAAATACAGGGGTACCAAATCCCTTTGCAGCGAGGTCTCATCCCGATGCATTCGTGGTGGCTTTCCTAGGAGAACTTCCAAGGGAAGGTCGATCGGGCGATTCTTAAAGTGAGAATCTTCGAGTACCAGTTGCCGCTCGTCGGTGGCTTCTCCGATGATGGCATAGGGGCAACGCTCCCGATCACAGATGGAAACGAAGGCATCAATACGCTCCGCTGGAATCGCCATTACGTAGCGCTCCTGGGATTCGTTGCACCAGATCTCGAGAGGACTCATGCCGGGCTCATCGTTATTGATCTTGCGCAAATCAAATCGCCCGCCTTTGCCCGCATCGTTGACCAGCTCTGGCATCGCATTGGAAAGACCACCCGCTCCTACGTCATGAATAAACGCAATGGGGTTCTCCGCTCCCAGCGCCCAGCAGCGATCGATGACTTCCTGGCAGCGCCGTTCCATTTCCGGGTTGTCCCGCTGAACGCTGGCAAAATCGAGATTCTCCTCTCCCGTTCCGCTATCCATGGAACTCGCCGCGCCACCTCCAAGACCAATCAGCATCGCAGGTCCCCCAAGAACGACTAGCTTGTCCCCTTCGTGCACCTGCCCTTTCTCAATATGCTCGCGGCGAATATTGCCGAGACCACCTGCTAGCATAATCGGCTTGTGGTATCCACGAATCTCGGTTTCCGCGCTAACCTCAGAATCAGAATTTAAGATCTCAGAATTCTCCGATTCCTCTTTATCGATATCATCAACTTCGAATTCTAATCCTTCCTCCCCATTCTTAATTCCTAATTCTTCATTCTTAATTTTTTTCCCCGGCACTTCCTGTTCGAAGGTCCGGAAATAGCCTAGAATATTCGGCCGACCAAACTCGTTGTTGAACGCCGCCCCTCCCAAGGGCCCTTCAATCATGATATCGAGTGCGGAAACGATTCGGTTCGGCTTGCCAAAGTCCTTTTCCCAAGGGCGCACCGCTCCAGGAAGTTTTAAATTGGATACCGTGAATCCTACAAGCCCCGCTTTGGGCTTGGATCCGACACCCGTGGCCCCTTCGTCTCGAATCTCGCCACCGGAACCGGTCGCCGCTCCCGGAAAAGGCGAAATGGCCGTGGGATGGTTGTGGGTTTCCACTTTGCACAAAATAGCAATGTCTTCCAAACTGGAAACATACTCGTTGCTTTTGGGATCCGCAAAATAGCGCTGGCCACGGCTTCCTTCGAACACGGCCGCATTGTCTTTGTAGGCCGACAGGATCCCTTCGCTTCTCATTTCGAAGGTATTCTTGATCATCTTGAAGAGCGACTTCTCCTGCGCCTCTCCGTCGATATCCCAGCTCGCATTGAAAATCTTGTGACGACAGTGCTCCGAGTTCGCCTGGGCAAACATCATGAGCTCGATATCGTGAGGATCGCGGCCCAGTTTCTGGAAGTTGAGAGCGAGGTAGTCAATTTCATCATCGGCTAGCGCAAGTCCTAGCGACCGGTTGGCCTCCACCAACGCATTCCGGCCTCCAACGCTTAGGGGAATCGACTCGAACGGCTTAGGCTCCTCATGGCGAAAGAGAACTTCCAGATCCTCCTGGCGATCGAACACGACCTGCGTCATTCGATCGTGCAAGGGACCGTCTAATTGCTTTTGTTGCGCTAAGCTTAGCGACGTGCCGCCTAAATCAACCCAAAAGGCAATCGCCCGCTCAACCCGTTCCAACTTCGCCAAACCACAAATACGGGCGATATCCGTCGCTTTCGAAGACCAAGGCGAAAGGGTTCCCGGACGCGGCGCCACCACACGGAGCAAACCATTCGACTCGTGCCCCTGCAACTTGGGACCGTAGGTCAGAAGCTTTTCGAGAATCGACTGCTCCTCATCCGTTAGCGGCTCGCTGGTCTCGGCTACGTGGACGTATTCAGCATACACTTCCCGGACTGGTAGACCGATCGCCGTAAGTTCAGCGAAAAGCTTTTTAAGACGAAATTCTGAGTGAGACGGCGCTCCGCGAAGGATGATCATGACGCAAGGCAAGTTGAGAACTTACCTCCGGACCGGCAAGCGCGGAATGGGGGAAAGAAGCCTTTCCCGTGACATCCGCGAAAGGAAGGGCGAGAGCGCCCCCTCCGCCATGTAGTTTGAGCTTCTTGTGCGGCGGAGCAGGATCAGTCTTGGCCTTGCAGGCTACGCCCGGTACGTGTTCTCGCCCTACCCAACGGAATTACGAGCAATACAGCTCATGCAAAAGGTGCAGAATCTCCAGGATATCCTCACGCTCGACCTTATAGTAGACGCTCAACCCCTGCTTGCGGGAACTGACGAAATTATCTGCCTTCAATTTCGATAGGTGCTGGGAAAGAGCGGACTGGCTCAGATCAAGATGCTCCATCAGCTCGCTGACGCTCATTTCCTTGTTCTCGCTGAGCAAGCAAAGAACCTGCAGCCGCTGTTCGTTCGCCAAGCCCCTCAATGTGCGAGCCACCTCCCCCACCTTTTCGGGCGGTGGTAGAAAAACAGTGGTTATGGCTTCTGAATCTTTTTGCGTCATAAATTAGTATTTTCTAATTTAGCATTGACTTAATTAGTAATAACTAATTTAGAGATGTCTAAACATTTGAATTAATCAACCAAAAAAATGAACATAGACAGAGCAGTAATGATATTCGCCGGATGCGTCGTCCTTGGCAGCGTCGCGCTAAGCCACTGGGTTCACCCCAACTGGATTTGGCTTACCGTTTTCGCAGGGTTTAATATGATTCAATCGGCCTTCACGGGCTTTTGTCCCATCGTTTACGTTTTCCGCAAGGCGGGAATGGGTGAAGGCTGCGCGTTCCAGCAGGCAAAAAAATAATCCACCGTGAAACGTTTATCGGGTTTGGGAATGCGTCATCCACGCTGGGTGATGGGAGCCAGTATTGGCCTAGTAGTATTGGCCGTAGGACTTTCCGTCTTGCCGAGCCTCTGGCCGGATCGCTTTCCGGCACTCCATTCGGTCAAGGTTGATACGGATCCTGAGAACATGCTCGCTTCGGACAATCCGAATCGGGCATTCCATCGCGAGTCCAAGATCGAGTTCGAGCTTTATGACCAGATCGTTCTGGGCATCGTTCATGATTCGAATCCCGATGGCGTCTTCAATCCCGATACGCTGACGAATGTATGGGAGCTTACCCAGTACATTCAGAAGATCGACGGAGTCATCTCTCCAAAGCTGATCTCCCCATCAACCATAGACGACATCCAACAGGCAGGACTCGGCGCTGTATCGTTCAACTGGCTCATGCCGCAACCGCCCACCAGTGACGAGGAGGCGCTTGCAGTGCGAGACCGGCTCCTAAACCTGCCACTCATGCGGGGATCCGTTGTGGATGAAGCGGGCAAGTCTCTGATTCTCTACATTCCTATTGTATCCAAAGATCAAAGCTACCGTGTCTCCTCACTCATCTTGGAGAGAATCGAATCGCTGCCAAAGTCGGGTGAGCAATACCATATCACAGGGCTTCCCGTTTCCAACGATACCTTCGGCGTTCAAATGTTCGTGGAAATGGCCATTTCCGCCCCCATGGCCATGGCCCTGATTTTCCTTTTAATGTGGTTCTTCTTCAAGCGGATTTCTCTGATCCTGTCGCCTATGATCGTCGCCATGGTTTCCGTCATCCTAACGATGGGCACCCTAATCATCACGGGAAACACCATTCACATCATGAGCTCCATGATACCGATCTTCATCATGCCGATTGCGGTGCTAGATGCGGTTCACATTCTATCGGAGTTCTACGATCTATATCCAAAATACAAAGACCGCAAGGCGACCATGGAAGCAGTAATGGAATCCCTCTGGCGACCCATGCTCTTCACAACCCTCACCACCACCGCAGGTTTCGCATCACTGGCTTTGGCTCCGATTCCTCCAGTCCAGGTTTTCGGGATCTTCGTCGCTTTGGGCGTCGTTCTGGCATGGCTTTTTACCATAGTCCTAATTCCCGCCTATATCGCGCTACTCCCGCAAAACGCGCTTGAGGGTTACGGGTACCAGAGTACCGCTGATAGCCACACAAACGGGGGTCATCCGCTCCGCCAGAGTGGGTTCGCCACATCCACTCGCCGCTTTCGATTGCCCATTATTGGAGCTTCCTTGGCCATCGCTGCGATTTCCTCGTTTGGCATCAGCAAAATTGTCATCAACGACAATCCAATAAAGTGGTTC
>JAUHWE010000145.1 GCA_030424825.1 Verrucomicrobiia bacterium | reverse complement strand
CTTTCGGGAGACCGAAACGGGCGAGGTCGTCTTTCACCTGTTGAGGAACGCGCGGATCGGTGCGGAGAAAATGGAAGAGCCCGCGATGGTAGTTCTCCAGTTCCTTCGCGAGGGCTTCGCGCTCGTCGTAGGACGCCTCCGGCCAGGCCCAACTCAGGCCGGGTAGATTGCCGCCGAAGGTGGCGGTGTTGAAGTCCCACTTGTCGTTGGGAAGTTCGTCGTGCTTGGAAAACCAGCGCAGATCCATCTCGTCGCCGTTGGCGAGGCAGGCTTCGACGAATCGTCCGACCAGTTCGTAGCGGGCCGGATCGTAGTCCGGGGGAGGCGAAATGGGGGCCCGGTTGGCCGGGTTCGTCGTCAGGCAGAGACGGAAACAATAGGCCTGGACTCCCTTGTCACCGCTGCCTTGCAAACCCGGCTTTCCTCCCTTCGTGATAAAAGGAAGCAAACCGCTACTGGAATCCCCTTTCACGATGTAGGGATCCACGCCGGGTTCGAAATTGTGATTCTGGCCATTAGTAGAAATCGTGTGACTCAATGTAGGGTGGAAATAATTGGCCTGCACCCCGTTAAGCGTTTCTCCATATTTCGCGCTCGATTCACGACCTACCATATAAGTAACCCCAGCAGTCGCAAGGAGATCGCCCTCATAACTCGCGTCTATAAACATTTTACCTTGGTAGATCTCACCGCTCTCCATCTGAATCTCCACAATTTTTGGACCTTTCCGCCGAACACCATTCTTACGGTTGAGTCGCTGCTCATAAACAAGGTCTATCGTCTCCGCTGCGATCATTTCATGATACACCTTTAAGGCTGCCGACGGTTCGAAAGTCCACATAGTATCCTCCCCTTCTTCAGTCTGCGTTTGCCCCCCATCCTTGTAATCTGCTTTCGCCTGCCACTTCCATTTCGAATAATCGCTATAGTATTTGGAGATATTTCGATAGAACTCCCGACTAATTCCACCAATTGCCTGCTTATTGCCAATATCTGTCTGGCCCAGTCCACCGGTGGTAAGCCCACCAATCCGTCGCGAAGGTTCAATGAGGACAACGGACTTCCCCATACGCGAGGCCTGAATGGCCGCCGCTATCCCACTTGAAGTGCCGCCATAAACGACAATATCGTATTGGCTTGCCTGGCTTTTTGCAGATAGAGAATACGGCGCTAGAAGTCCGATCGTAATAACGAGAACGATGAGTTTCATAGATAGTCTTACTTAGAAAGCGAAGTTGTTGAGAGTTAGAACAGATTTATATATAATTCCCAGGTAGCACTAGTTGCTACCACCATGACCACGACGATCGAGAAAATTGAAGAGTATTTCGCTTAACGAAGCGTAGGTATTTCCGTCCTTCAAATGGATACGGACAGTCAATCGACCGTCTCTAACGGCCACTTTTCTTCTGCCGGTCCAGCTAAGATGGTTCGCCCGAAGCTCGAAAGTTCCCATCTTTACCCCTTCCACTTCCACTTGCTGCGATGTAGGCTCATTCACATCACCAAGAAGGAGATTCACCGCGTAGTTTCCGTCGGGGACTACGATTTCGAAATCGTAGTAACTCTCGGGATTTATGGCCTCGGAAACGGTTCCTTTAAACAGAGTTTTCCTCAACAATGCGCTAGCGAACGACCCTTTAGCTTCCGTAGGCTCAACTTTCTTTGCCGAGCACCAGTCCCCCAACAGCCAACCGTATCCGAGCTTCTCGTCAAAACCGTTGAGTCGCTGGACATTCTCTACAACCGCTTTATCTCTACCAAAAGACCACTGACCCCACGACCAGGATTTTTTTCGAATCTCTAGATCGCCATTCCACAATTCGTAGAGCATTGAAAATGCAGGAATGCTATTTGCATAGCGATGTTCATAGTCTGGAACCTCTCCCCAGCCAATGATTCCGAAGTGGAGATGACCCCACGAATTATCTCCCCAGATATAGCCCAATTTTTGTCCTCGCTTCAATTGATCCCCCGCAGTAACTGATACGGTATCGAATTCAAGGTGCTGATATATGTAGTAAAGTCCGGGAGCAGACGCGCTTTCTAGGCAGACACAGGCCTGCTCACCACTGTGAGGATGCACCCAAACGACCGTGGCATCTTCTATCGACAAGAGGGCATCCACAGGATTCACTCGTCCATCCGCTAAACTAATATCGGTTCCTTCATGTTGTCTCCCGGAGTGGAGAAACGCATAAGTGTGACTATTCTCCGCCATCGACCATTCAAAGCCGTCACTGCGGTCAATCGGATAGATGAATCGATTCGGATCAAGCAAAGGCAATTGAGGGTCTGAAAGACATATCATAGCGTCTTTCGTGAGTCCATTGCGACTGCCATATGGCCCCGGAACCGTATAATTAACCATCGATTTCGTATCACATAGGTATATACGAATACCATTAACTATCATCGGTAAAATTCTTCGAGATACTTTTAATTCGACGGTTTCTCCAGAAATATCTATTGTCGCAGAATCTCCTTGTATTGATATGAGCCTTACCGTTTTCATCTGATAATCTACGACTTCATCCACGTCGAGATTTACAAAGGTTTGATTCCCAAAGTGCCTCGTTTCTCCCACACTCAACCGATTTCCTTCTTGCGCCTGTAAATTCACACTGAAAAAGGCGGAGCTTGAGAGAGTAATACTACACAAAAATATCAATATCCTCCACAATGAATTAATTCTAAATCTTAGAAAACTCGAGAATCCAACACGTAGCCGCCTTGAGTACGTTAATACGCTATCGATCATTGGCCCGAGATTGACAATGCCCAGTAGGCCTGGATCACCGGCTTCGAATTAGTAGATTTCCCGGATTCAATACTCATAGATCTTTCAATTTAAAATTCCTGTATTCAATTTTATGGGGAGGGCCGGTATGCACTTGAACACCAATAAGTCCTTTCATACGGCGATTTTCTATATCGTCGTCTATAACAATACTTGTTACCTGACCATTTATAATATGTGTGAGCACATTCCCGCGTGCAATCACATGATACTCATTCCAGTCTTCTTCATTGATATGCGTTTCAATGTCCTCCCAATCACCAAGCGATCCGATCACCACCGGCTCTCCCGTTTCATCGATCTGCACAATCTCTCCTAGCAACGCGAGAAACCGGCGCCCCCGTTCCTCCCAGGCCTGTCCCGTATACCTCTGGCGGGGAACTCGCTTTTCATGGTATCGACCATCGATATCCGCTTGATATCCTGATAATGACCATGGTGCATCCATCAGCTGGATGTTCCGGTAACTCAGTCCGCTATTTCCTTCTCCGGTTACGCGGTATTCCACTTTTAATTCAAAGTCGTCAGGCTCACCTCCACGCCAAATAATAAAGCTATTGCGTCGCAATACTGTCTCTTCCGTTACCTCACCTACCAAAACGCCATCCTCGACCCGCCAATAGGTGGGATCCCCCTCCCAATCATCAAGCGTCTTCCCGTCGAATATGGGGTAGAATCCATGTTCCAAATTTCGGGCAGCAATCGCCTTGTGAGCCGCTTCACGCAATGACTGGGCCTGTCGATCGCTCAAATCGTCGGGCCGCCAGGATACTTCGCGAGCATTCTCCCCCGCAATCGCTTCATAGAAAACACAAGACCCGAGATAGCACCCAGCACTATTGGCATGGGTCGCGTCGAGACTCAACTCGGACTTACCCGAATCTCGATTCTCCCTCCAACGCCATCCGACATTGAGACTACCAGACTGATCGGGCAATTCTCCCATCTTCGGATTGCCGTAATCAAATTTTGGATCCGGAATCTCCATGTACCAATGCCTCATCGAACGAGCGACCTGAAACGCCTTTCCAACCGGTATGATATCGAGACCGTATTTTGCAGAGATCCCTTCATAGGCCTTTTCTAGGCGATTGAACATTTGCTTTGGGGTAAAGGATCCATCCGCAAAATAGGGATGGTCCCTACGGTACGCCCATGTCTGGTGCACAAGAATACTCGCACCGGGGGCGTGTTCCCTGATGGCATGAACGAGCTGCCCGAAGTAGGGCTCGAAAGTATCCGGATGGAAGCTCTTCCGGCTCAGCTGCTGCAAGGTCACAAAATCCCAATCATCAGATTCAAGCGCCTCAACCAGGCTGAATGCCGACAGCTCTGAAATCTCTGAATTACGGTATGGCTTGCCCTCGGGGTCGGTTGAATCTGCGAGATAAGCCGAAAGGTGTTTCGAGTGACGCTCCAGATCGCTTCCCCCAAGATTAGCTTTGGCCAGCTTCAACCGTTTTCCCTTCGATTCTGCGATTTGCTTCAAATATCGCGTCGCATTGTCAGCAAAACTGTTCCCGACAGTCAGCACCTTGATGATATCATCGTCATCCCCATTCGCGGAAAACGAAAAAGGGGCACTACCCAGAGCGAAGAACAAGGCAACAATAGTGGCTAAAAATCTCCCTAGGCTGATCTTTTGCGCAAGCAATAGCGGTTTGACTGGATAACGATTCATGTCGCGAAAAAAACTAGACAACCCATTCCCGATTACAAAAGTTTCGCCTCATCAATAAAAGGGCACAGTGATATTTTTTTGTGACGAACGAGGCGGCCAATCGCACCAAGCGATACAACCACTGCAGTTCGCTTCCCGCGCGTTACCTAACCATTCCTACGATCACTCAAAATTCGAACGACTTCCAATCTGAGTTGAACGACCCTACACCCTTCAATGGCGAACGCTTTTCAGTGAAATGGAGATTTTGGCGTGCTCGATAAAGATGAAGCCGATACCTTCCCTTCAATGGCCTCCCCAACTGATTCCAGCCAGGATCAAGTCGATGTAAAGTTCGGACGCATACAATACTTCCTCTGGAAGATTGTCCAGAATAGCGGCTCGCTTTTTTCCGTAACCATCATTCGGAAATTCGGCATGCAGACGTGCCAGATTTGCACATGAAATTGAGTTTGCAGATCCAAAACCATCTTCAAAAAATGCGTACAAATTTGCAGGGACATATTCATTGTCTGCGGATGCGATCCAGTAAGGGCCCAATTCAGAACTAAACCGAGCATCCAACTCGCGCTGTACGTTCCTGGCCAATCCTAAGTAGGATGACTCTCCATAGGCGACGTATCCGTCAAGCAACATACTGATAAAAAGCGCATACCCTTTGGAGGAAGCTTCCACTTCAAGAGCATATCCTTCAATCGATGCCGCCAAGATTCGCCCATCCTTCTGGTCCCAAAAAACCTCAATCGCGCGCTGTACCAGCTCCCTCGCCACATGCTTGAAGTTGTCACCTGCGTTGATCAAACCAATCGCCACGATTGCATTTGTTTCCACTGAGCTGATACTTTCCCTGACAACACTGAAACGGGATCGACTCGAATGCTTTAGTTTCTCTCGAGCCGATGTTACCAAGTTACCATCCCTCTCTCTGGAAGACTTTATTAGAATATTTCTACTTTTAAAGTCGCCGGTTACATCGAATTCATCCGGAACATTCCCCTCCCGTTTTGCCCCATACTCCTTCATAAATGCGTTCCGTTCTCCCTCCGTCAGGATGGATTCTAGTTCTTCATATTCCCAAGTGTTCACTTCAATATCCTCAGCAGATGTCGAACCGAATCGAATTTTCTCTGAATACAAACCGTATTCATTTCGAAAGTCACTGACGAGTCCATCGGCCGTGTCCCTAACGATTCCTTCAAATTCTGGATACTTTGACAGGTAGCAAATTGCATTCACCTGAACGACTGCCTCTTTCCCGAAATCGGGAATCGACCATGAAGCATCGGTGGACGCCGTGAAAAAGCCTCCACGGATATAATCGCGCACGGCACTCATTGACAGCGCATCCAAGGTCTTCCTCCGCATATTGACGAGCCGCTCGTCCTCATCATCTCCCAAAGAAATCGCGAGATCAATCGATCGCAAGGGATCGAAAGTCACCGCTTTGGGAGGAAGGCTAAATCCTCCAAACTCCGAATCGTACCGGAAGCCGAGGTTCTCGACTAAAAGGCCATTCGCATTCGACTCGAGCGAGACCGAGGTTTTCGAAGACAATCCGTAATAGGACTCTAGCAAGTCCAACGCTTCCCGAGCCTTCTCGAGGACAGTTTCGCTTCGCGATGACCACTGTTCCTCAACTTTAGCCACTAAACTCGACAGTCCCTGGCTACCCCAATCGTCGGTTGGCGGATAGTACCCGCCACCTTCAATCGGCAAGAAATTTGGAGTAACGAGAACCGTAAGCGGCCAGCCCGTAAACTGTTTCGAATTCCGAACGTACGCCGAGAAGAAGGCGGCTAATTGAGGTAGCTCATTCTTATCGAAAGCTAACGGAAAAAAGCCTTCGTTTATTTTTAACGCGATGTCATCGTTACGAAACGATTCCTTCCCCATCGCGAAAGACAACTCGTTCAATTCATGAGAGATCGTCAGCAAACCCGGCTTGCCGCTCTCCCGGAATTCCCTCAACGTTTCCTTACTCCAAGGGCGCCAATTGACAGAGTCTTTCAATCGTTCCACAACGAAGGGCGAAGGAGCGGCCTGCGCCCCCCATGCTAAAACCAAAAATACCAAACCCGAAATCGGTGTTTGAAACCAAGATCTAAAGTTTCGAAGCGGGCACTTCTCTAGGCTTTCCACCCAATCACTAACTTGAATTCTAAAACCTATTTTCAATCTGAATAACCTTCCTTGTTCGAGTTTCCTTGAGTCGAAAGCTCGGACATACGGCACTATCGATTCAGAAAATTGTTTGTCAATGAATCCAATACACATCGCAGGGTCTAGTCGCGAAGAAATCAATTGCCATTCAAGTTTCCAGCAGAAACACAAAGATGATGTGTTACAGATTTCACCAACAGGCGATATAAATAGCCATCATTATGGTCAAACCGGATCATCGATCCGACAAATCTCCCAGTTGATTTAGCCGGAAAACCAACGGCTCATTTTCGACGAACATAACGATCAATTCGTTCGCATCATCTCCATCGAAGTCACCCCATATCAAGTTTCGCGGTGAGCGAGGGCCCACGCTCAGTCCCGACTCTACAGGCAACTCCGCTTCCAAGCGCCTGTCCTTTCTTCCCATAAAAAGAGCTAGATGCCCTGTTTCCTTTCGACCTGTCCAGGGAGCCAAGGACACTGGCTCAATGGAAGCCGCGAAATCAGTAACTCCGTCTTCGTCGAAATCAGCTGCCAACAAACCTACGATTCGGCCACTTTGACCGAACGCTGGCAGTGGCTGGAAATCAAAGCGACCGTCGCTTTGCTGCCAAAACACACCGCTTTGCGGCTTTCTTAACTCCAGAGTCTGAAAACCGGCTTGCACTAAATCGCCAAACAACTCCCCTACGGTCTTTTCCGAAAAGGCAGCATAGCCCAGTGCGGACAATCTTCGATTGCTTCGCTCTTCCTTCGCCCGATCTCGCCAAACAAGTGGCCACTCTGAGTCCCCTTCTAAGTGCGTCTCTATCAATGGAACTTCGCCCTCATCCGGTTTCCACCACAATCGTCGAGCTCCGAGTGAGGGACGCCATAGCCCTCCCGAATTCAATCCCAGATTTCCCGCAACGACATCGAGCCTCCCATCACCATCGAAATCCCCAATAGCCAATGAAGTCCATAAGCCCGAATTCTCCAATCCTCCAAAGGCATCTTCCTCAAGCATCAATACGCCTTCTCTATTATTCCACAACTCAACCTGTCCCCATTCCTTTAGGACAACTAAATCAGGAAAACCGTCCTTTTCAAAGTCAGCCCAGGCCGCAGCTGAAACCCGTCCCGATTCCTCAAGGCCAACGGCCCTATCACCATCCACCCTCTTAAATCCAGCCTTTCCATTATTTTGCCAAAGCGCAGAATCCACGCTCTCCGGGAACCTTCCAGGCACGTATCCACCTCCAATGAATAGGTCCGTAAACCCGTTTCTATCGAAGTCAGCCAGCGCAACAACGCTGGAAGAAACTGCGGACTCCGAGAATGCCACTTCAAAATCTCTCTCGAACTCACCTTCTCCATTTCCTGTATACAATCGGTCTTGGTAGCCTAGATCCTGGGAATCAAGCGAACCTCCTCCAGATACCGCAATCAGATCCTGCGACCCATCATTGTTCAAATCCGAAAGGGCCAACCCTGCATCCGCACTTGGAAAATCTTCCTCGATGTCCAAGGACCAAGCTTCCTCAAAAAACAAATCTTCACCCCCCAGCAATACCATCGAACTCTGTCCGCTCCCGCCACCCAAAATAAAATCGTCCTTCCCGTCACCATTGAAATCACCTGCTACCGCAGCGTTTACATTCCGTTCGAGCGCAAATGGGAGCAGTGCCTGCCGGGAAAATTCACCAGATCCCGGATCGCGACGTCTTGCGCTAGCCGGAAAGGTCGCGTCAGCCAATCTGAATCGGGGTGTTATTCGCATGACAGCCTTGGCTATTTCTCCTTTTTCCTTTATTGTAAAACGCTGATTCACTTTTAGGTTTTCGAAGGTTTGCACGTATCCGCTGGGCCAATAGATTACCATTTCTCCAATCTGATCTGCTTTTCCCAAACCAAACTGCAGGAGGGGCTCATCAGAGGACATATACCCTCGATGAGGGATCAATGTCTTAGTTTGCCGAATACCATCGGCCGTAATCTCCACTCGTGCTCCGATACCAAAGCGATTACTCTTTTGTCCTCGCAATTCAACGACAACTCGGTTGCTTTTTGATTCGTGATTGCGATACACAGAGGGCGGCTCTCGAAAATTGCTCAGAACTAAATCGAGCGAGCCATCTCGATCCAAATCCCCAAACGCAGCCCCAAAACTTACCCCCATTTTACCCAAGCCCCATTTCTCTTCAATCGCTTCAAACGAGAGCTCTCCTTGGTAGCGAAAAGCCAAGTTCCGCTCCTTCAATACCGGTGTCGGTTTAAATATGCGTGCGTAGTGTCTCAGATTATTCTGGCCACTCAATCGCATACCTAGATCGCCATCGTTAAAATTTCGAAGCATACCATTGGTCGCGAACGCATCCAAAAAGCCATCATTGTCGAGATCCACCAACCTTGCAGCCCAAGTCCAGTCTGTTCTGTGTAATCCCGCTAGAGCCGCAATGTCCGAAAAGCTTTCACCATCCAAGTTGAGGAGAAAGACATTCTGCATATACTGATGAGGAAGGGATTCGTCCC
>JAUHWE010000144.1 GCA_030424825.1 Verrucomicrobiia bacterium | reverse complement strand
GCAATGTTCAGACGAGGGAGTGATGGCCTCCAAGCCGTACATCGCGACGGGTAAATACATCCATCGGATGAGCAACTACTGCCAGGATTGTCAGTACAACCCGGATTCGAAAGAAGGTGATGATGCTTGTCCTTTCACGGTTCTCTACTGGGACTTTCTGTTAAAGCACGAGGAGTCTTTGAGCCGCAATCCAAGAATGGGGCTCCAGTTGAGAAATGCCCAGCGCTTGGATACCGAACAGAGAAAGAAGATTAGAACTAAGTCGAAAGCGGTCAGGAAAGCGCTGACCGATGAAGGAACCATAAACTAGATTTAGTAATGAAAAAGGGATACGTGATAATCGGAGCTAACGGTGGAATTGGGAAGGCGACTTGCGACCTGTTGCTTAAAGGCGGCAATCAAGTCATTGGTGCAGTCCGAAATAGGGACGAAATTGCCGATGGATCGAGGAGCGATGGGGTGGATTACCGATCCGTGGACGCGGAGGACTGGGACAGTGTGGATACGCTCTTTCAAGGTTTGAGTGCGGAGGGATTTCCCTTGGCCGGTGTGGCTCTGTGCGTGGGTTCGATATTGCTCAAGCCCGCCCATCTCACTCGGAGGGCGGAATTTGATTCGGTGATATCGAAAAATCTGTCCTCCGCGTTCGCGACCGTCCGAGCCGCTTCAAAGGCGTTATCGAAAGAGGGAGGGTCGATTGTTTTAGTCTCGACCGCAGCGGCTCAAATGGGGCTCGCGAATCACGACGCGATATCGGCCGCCAAAGCGGGATTGGAAGGCTTAGCGCGATCCGCTGCGGCGACGTATGCGAAACGCCAGATTCGAATCAACTGTGTGGCTCCGGGATTGTTGCGCACAGCCTTGTCGGAACGAATCACAGGCAACCCGTCGAGCCTGGAAATGTCAGAGAAAATGCATGCTTTGGGCCGTATCGGCGAACCGGAGGAAGTCGCTCGAGCGATTGCCTTTCTACTCAGTCCAGAGCAGAGTTGGATCACGGGCCAGACGCTCGGAGTGGATGGAGGCCTCTCTCGTTTGCGTTCCTAGAGCGGGGAGTGCCATTGCTGCATAGTATGGATCAGATCAATACGTTTATTGATTGGGCCATGGTTTTGGTGATATGGCTCGTCCAGCTTGTGGTCTACCCAGGGTTTCGTCGCATCGAAAAGAGCCGTTTTGTCGCCTGGCACTCCCGATACCTGAAAGTGATGGGCTACATCGTTGCCCCACTCATGATTGGGCAACTAGGCTTTGCCCTCTGGAATGCATTCACGGTGCGGCAGGGGATAAGTGCCGAAACCCACTACCTCGGACTCGTGGCGCTCATCTGGATTGTTACCTTTCGCATCGTGGTTCCGATTCACGTTAATTTGCAGGATCGAGGAAAGGAGTTGGAGTTGGTCAGGCAGCTAGTTCTGGCCAATTGGCCACGCACCGTTTTATGGAGCATAATTGTGTTTGTGTAGTGGCCGTCTTTTCCCGAGTGTGCGACAAGCCAAAAGGTAGGGCTGCTTATCCCTAAGCAGCCGAAACAGAACAACCCACCGCGGCTGACTGGGGATAGTCAGCCCTACCTCCTTGGCTACTAATTCATACCATTGGACTCTCTATTAGAATCAAACCACGAACCTTCCACCGACCGAAACTCCTACATCACCGTTATTCAATTTCAGTATTCTATACAAAATCCAAAAAATTGAAACGTTATCCAAAAAGTCCTTACTTGAATGCAGCTGGATTGGTTTATCTCCCGCGAATGTTCGACAAGATGCGGCTGTACCTAGCCGGTGAGTTGCCAGAAGACTATCACGAATTGAGGGGAAAAGGGATGGATGGTCGGGCATGTTCCTATTTACGCCTTGAGTATGAGGATGTCCTTTCTCGGGTTCGAGAAGGTTTGTCTGATGAAGCCCTGATCGACTGGTGTTTGAAGAACGCCCGTCCCCTAAACGAAGTCGATATCCTGATCTGGAATGACTTCATGACGAAACGCGGGTGCTATGAATCGGATCCGGCAGTCACAGAATTACTGGATAAATTCAAGAAGGAGAGTGGCTTTTCGGACCGCGACGATATCAAAACCTTCTTCGAGTATTTCGAAGCGGATGAAGATCGGGAGGCCACGAGGACGGACTGATCGTCTCCGCGAAGCCCCTACAAACCGATTCGCGATTC
Source organism: Verrucomicrobiia bacterium (assembly GCA_030424825.1). Classification (GTDB taxonomy): domain Bacteria; phylum Verrucomicrobiota; class Verrucomicrobiia; order Opitutales; family Opitutaceae; genus Pelagisphaera. The sequence continues at coordinate 7,016 of JAUHWE010000144.1, read as the reverse complement.
TCTCTTGCAAACATTGAAGCCCCGAACGTGAGCCCGGGGCTTCGTTACCGCCTCAAATGGCGTGTAGTTTGATAGTAGTTCAGTCTAGTAGGTTGCCATTCAAGACAGCTTTTCGTCGAGTTTTCTTAGGGCTTGGCGAAAGGCGTCTTCGGCAGTGTCTGCGAAATGCTCACCGATATCGCGTCCGATGAATACATCGATACCAGAGCGGTATCCACGGAATACACCGAGCTTGATTTCGTCACCATCTGCATTGAGGTATCTCGCTGCAGTAGTGAATTCGTACATATTAGCGACACTGCGTCTCCACGAAATGATTCGAAATTCTAGTACGCCCCGTGCGTTCTTCGGAGTCGCTCCGTTGTATGTGAGCTCAAAGTCCTTGAGCTTTTGACGGGCAGCCGCTTCGTAGAATGCGGTTTCCAACAGGTCCTCGCGTAGCCACTCAGCATCGACACTAAAAAAGCCAAGTGGGTCATCAATGTTAACAACGAGATTCTTCTCTTTGACTTCCTCTATGTCTTCGGACGTTGCGAACCCGAGCGGCAATACCGTCAGGGCGGCTATGATAGCGAGGAACTTTCGATTCCAGAATCTTCGGTTTGAATTAATCTTTTTGTTCATGTTACCTCCTATTTTAGAGAACCGGTAATCGATTCTCATTCCCAGTAGTATAATACGTTCGAGAGACGATAGTGGATTCAAACAATCGTTTGATTTTTTTTGAGGAAATTTGGGCTCGTAGGTTACGGATGGAGGGAATGGGGGAATTAGGAACGGCCTTTAGCCGCGATTCTTGTGCTTGCCGACCGTGACGTAAATCTGCTCCTACGAATTGACTACGCGGCATGGCGCGAGCGCCAGCCCTACGGATAGGCTTGTGGGATCCGAACTAGGAAGCGTTCTCGTTGCTACGTATCCATTTCCATAGATTGTCGAGGTCGGGATCGTCAACGGCCTCTGCTTCGAAGGCTTTGTCGAGACGCACAGCCTCGTTTAGATGATGGGAGGCGTCTTCGACTTCTCCCAGTAGCGAACAGTAACAGGCAAAATTGAACCAAAGCAGCGCTTCTTTCGGAACGAACTCCAGACCGTTCTCCGCGACGCTCATGGCCTTTTTGACCTGATTTCGCTCGCGTAGCGCGTAGGCCCAGTTGACCCAGCCATACGGGTTCTCGGGTTCAAGCTCTGAAAGTCTTTGGGCTGCCAGCTCCATTTGCTTCCACCTTTTTGTTCCTAGGTGGAGACGGATGCGGACGGAAAGGTACTCACCAAGAAATTGTTCCTTGTCTTCAATGGCCTCGAGTTCCTTGGCAGCCTCTTTAGTCATGCCCAGATCCAAGTAGCCACTGGCGTATTTAAGCCGCGTTTTGGTGCGAATCATTGATCTTGAATGCAACAGGATTGGGTTTCCGAATCAAGCAACCTATGCCCCGAGTCTGAATCCCGATGCGGCTAACGTGAATTTTGTGATCGCCAAAGTCCAAAAATACCGCTTTGTGCCTAACTCTTAGTGTGAGTCTTCGCTTTTCGCAGGGACTCGGGGTGTATTCCGGTTTTAAGCGTCGCTGTTTGAGTCTGCCTTTTTTGAAATTGACCGATGCTTTAGTTAAATCATAATATCATGGAAATATACGTTGGAAACATCTCGTTTGACGCGAGTGAAGGCGATCTGCAGGACGCATTTGAAGAATACGGAGCGGTTGCTCAAATAAAGCTCATTACAGATCGCGATACAGGCCGCTCACGCGGATTCGCTTTTGTAACAATGGACAATGCGGACGAAGCAAACGCGGCCATTGAAGGACTCGCCGGACGCGATGTACAGGGGCGTGAGCTCACTGTTCGCGAAGCTACCCCAAGAGCGCCACGCGAGGGCGGCGGTGGTGGTGGCGGCTACGGCGGCGGTGGAAATCGCGGCGGTGGCGGTGGTCATCGTGGCGGCGGAGGCGGCGGCTTCCGCGGCAGACGCTAACATCGAGTGATCGAAAATTTCTGGAGTCCCAATCGATTAGCGGTTGGGGCTTTTTTTGCGAGTAGCAATGGTAAAGCTCGATGGTCCCGCCGAGCTGCGATTGGCGTGTGGCTTGCACTTGTGCTGTCACGTCAAGACGCTCCCACACGGCTCATTAGGGCCGTAGAGCCTTAATTGAAATATAGTTGGGGCTATCGTTTCTCAATCGGTCGAAACCCAAACCGAGACAGGTCGATATAGCAGAGCCGCCGGGTTCCTTCAATCGTGCCATTAAAGTAAATACGTTGGCCATCGCGTGACCAGGAGGGATGGGGGTGCATGGAGTTCTTCCGGTCTCCCGTTTCGGGTTTCATACGAGCCAGGACGCGGTAGTCGCCGCTTGCGATGTCATAGAGCAATACGGCGTGAGTTCCCTTTTCCGGCCAGTCGAAGATATCGGTCGCGAAGTACTTGCCATCTGGACTGTGAGACCCGTGGATCCCGAACGCTTCGCTCACGATCGGCTTTCCTGGCGACCCGTCGATGGGGTGGTCCATGATATCCTGGGCGGAGGGATTGTGGGTGTGGTCGAACCCATCGCGCCTGACATAGGATAGGAGGGAGTCGGAGGTATGCCACATCGGGTGCTGTCCGATCTCGGAAACATATTGCACGCGCTCTCCCTTCCGGTCGGAGAGTAGGGCTGATTTGACGACTTTGCGCTCAGTTTCCTTGATCTCGAGCATGTACACCCAGAAAAACTGGCTTCCGTCGGGTGACCACTTGGGGTGCTTGAAAACGCCGAGATCCTGGAATTCGGGTGATTCGATAACAGAGCGGTAGGGATGTATCTCCAGCATTTGCTGCTTGTTGAGAAGCGTTTGGGTAGCGCCATTTTCTACGTCCATGAGGATGACCTCTGAGGGTTTTCGATCCGATCCCTTGTATTTGCTTGCTGGATAATTGTTGTGGGAAAGCCCAAAGCCGTGTATCTCGGAAACCATCCCAATTTGGCCTTTCACTTTACGGCTGGACTGGTCGGCAAGGTGGTAGATGAGCGACCATTCTTCATCCTCGATTCCATAGATGACGCGTTCATTGTCGATCCATTGCTGGCGGGCCCCGTCGTGGTCGTGGCCCTTGATTCGCTCGCTAATATACTTCGGTTCGCTCCCATCACGATTGGCGACCACCACCCGTCCCCAGCCCGGGACCTTGTCTTCGAATTCGAAATAGGTGATCTGCGTTCCGTCGGGACTCTCTGGACAAATGTCCATGTAGGCATGCATGGCAGGACTTGCGCCAGCGGATACTTGGTGAATGGAATAGCCTTCAGGGTAGGCGCCTAGCCGCATCAAAGGTGGGTCCGCATCGACACTCGGTCCCGGAATCGCTCGAGTGACTTTGAAGTTTTGGACACGCATATGGTTGCTTACCGTGCGAAACCCGAACCATCCCTGCTGATAGGGAAGGTCGTCTTGGAAATCAAAAATGACTTCTCCGTCCCTGAGGTATTGCGTACGCCCTCCGATCACCACAATTTGGATACGGTGGGGCTGGTTAGGTGTGATCATGAACTCGGGTCGGTTGAGGTCATGTTGAGGAAGGAGCGGTCGTTCCCCCAGTCCATTGTAGCGACGGAAACGGGTTTGAGTATTCCTGTGACCTCCGTAGCCCACATAGTAGAGACGAAGCGAGTCGTAGTCCCGGAATTGTCCTGTGCGGTCTGTGTCGCGTAAGATATCGGTGGGGTATTTGGGGTCAATCGCCATCCAGAAGCAGTTCAAGTCGCGAGCATTGTCATTGGGTCCACCGGCTTGGATCATGGTGGCCTCGTATTCGATGATGATGGGGCCGGAGAGCTTTTCTTTGAACCATACGGTACATCCTTTAGCATCATCGATTTCAAGTACCCCTTTCTCGATCGAGGTCGATCCTCCGGGCATTTGCTCGACCGCCCAATTGGAAGCATTGTCGAAGCTATTATGATACAAGACCTCTCCTCGGGTGTAGTCGAGCGCGACTGCTGCGTGGGATGAACATTGGACCACAAAGCCAAGAAAGAACACGGATAGCGGTAGGGTGAGGGGAGTGGATCTCATTGAGTTTTTAATGATAGATGGGTCTAGCAATTTTAGTGAGACGCGAAAAGCCGCAAATTACAAAAAGTATCCGGTAGGCGTCGGATTCTAGGAAGTTGGGAGGAATGGCGATACCCGCAAGTTTTCCCTATCTAGAATATTGGCTCGCAGCGATCTCGTTTCTGTCATTAAGGTGCTTTTCCATATGATACCCTTTGCCCGATTGAAATTTTCGTTTTGGTTGATCCTCGGATCGTTGATCCTGCTTTTTGTGGGCGTCTCCTGCAGTTCTGGGCCCCGCGACGGAAGGGGGTCGGCGGGCCGTCCCAACATCATCTTCGTGATGACGGATGACCATACGCATCACCAGATGAGCATTGCCGGGAATCCGCTTATCGATACGCCAAATCTGGACCGGCTAGGGCATGAGGGTGTATGGTTCAAGAATGCCTTTTGCACCAATGCGCTCTGCGCTCCTGCCCGGGCTACGATCCTTACGGGTACGCTTTCCAATGTGAATGGCATCCTTGGCAATTCGGAATCTAAGGACCGGATTGAGCAACTGGACCCGGATTTGCCGACATTCCCTCAGCTTCTGCAGCAGTCGGGGTATCAGACGGCGATCGTCGGTAAATGGCATCTGCCCCATGATCCACGTGGTTTTGACTACTCGTGCATTTTGCCGGGACAGGGGCTCTACTTTGATCCGGAGATGATCGAAAATGGGACACGTAAAACATTCAAAGGATACGTCACTGACATCATTACCGATCTGGCGCTAAAGTATCTCGGCGATGTGGACAAGGCAGAGCCATTCTGCCTCGTTTATCAGCACAAGGGACCCCATCGTCCCTTCACGCCCGCCCCGCGCCACCAAAATCTCTACAACGACCAGGACTTCCCCCATCCGGAGACTTTCGATGACGACTACGATACGCGGCTCATAGCGGGAAAGGCGGCGGACATGAAGTTTGAGCAAAGCCTGGCCAAGGACTATGGCGATGCGCTGGACGGGATGTCCGAGCGGGAGAAGAAAGAATGGATCTATCAGCGGTTCGTTAAGGACCACTACCGGGCAGTCCAGAGTATCGATGAAGGGCTCGGGCGCATTTTGGACTACCTGGACGAGAACGGTCTCACCGACAATACGCTCGTCGTGTACACGACCGACAACGGCTTCTACTTGGGGGAGTACGGATGGTATGACAAGCGCTTCATGTACGAGCCATCGCTGCGCATTCCCTTTCTGGCTCGATATCCGAACGAGATCAAGGCGGGGCAAGTGGAGGAGCGCATGATCATGAATGTGGATGTGGCCCCCACGCTGCTGGATTTCGCGGGTATCCAGATACCGGATGTGATGCAAGGGGAGAGTCTCAGGCCTCTAGTGACAGGCAAAAATATTGAATGGCGGGACCATGTTTATTATTCCTACTACGAGAATTCCTGGACTTTGCGGAACTTTACTCAAGCGGACCTGAGCGATCCCTCCTTCAATTTCTTCACAGCGCATCGAATCGGTCCTCATCGAGGCATTCGGGGGGACCGCTACAAGCTGATCGAGTATTATAGCGATCAGGATTATTGGGAGTTCTTTGATCTGGATACCGATCCCCATGAGCTCAAGAATCGATACAACGATCCCGCCATGGCGGGAATCATTAAGAAGATGAAGTCTCAGTTGCGAATGACCCAAGCCAATTATCTGGATACCGACACCTGGGATCGATTGGCAAAGCCGAATTATGAATGATCAAATAGACCGTAGAAGGAAATAGAATCCAATTCTGCGCGTTCGATTTTCGAACGACCCTAATAAAAAATGAATGGCGAGCGCAATCGGAGATTGCCCGCTACTACTCAAGCATTCTAACCCCAAAAGATTACAACCCCACTAAAGCATGAACAGACGTCAGGCACTTTCTTTGATGGCAGCCGGAACAGGAACCGGGCTGCTCAACACTTCTATCGGGCAAAACGATGCGATTGCCCAGCGTTACCAAGCCGCCAATCCGCATAGCGAAAAACTCAAAATCACCAAGGTGAAGGTCATCCATACCTATCCCAATGGAACGGGCATTGGAGTCGTTAAGGTCGAGACCAGTGAGCCAGGGCTCTATGGAATAGGATGTGCCACAGGTATCCGGCGTTACAAGACGATTACTGCAGCGGTAGAAGAATATCTGGATCCGTTGCTTCGCGGCAAAGACCCAGACAACATCGAAGACATTTGGCAAACCGTTAACGTCAGCACCTATTGGCGGAACGGACCTATTCTCAATACCGCTTTGGCGGGTCTTGACCAAGCGTTGTGGGATATCAAAGCAAAGCGGGCGGGGATGCCAGCCTACCAGCTGTTTGGTGGAAAGTGCCGCTTTGCGGTGGATTGCTATGGGCACGCCAGCGGTCAGGACTTTGTCGAACTCAAAGAGAGCATCTCCAAGTTTAAGGAAGAGGGCTTTCGCCATATTCGGATACAGCTCGGACGCTATGGGGCGCCGCATTTGGCGAAGGGCGAGCCCGACTTCAAGAAGGCGGGATTTGGTATGCCCACTGATACCGTTATGGAGATCCGCCCTTATGTGAAGCGGATTCCTGAAATGTTCGAGATGGCCCGCACGGAGTTTGGGGACGAATTGGAGTTCTTGCACGACATACACGAACTGCTCCCGCCGATCGAGGCGATCAACCTCGTTAAGCAGTTGGAGCAATATCGTCCTTTCTTTATCGAAGACCCCTTTGCTCCGGAGGACATTGGCTACTTCAAAACGTTGCGGCAGCAAACTTCATGCGCCATCGCCATGGGTGAGCTTTTCAATAACCCGCATGAATGGGTGGGTCTCATTACGGAACGGCTCATCGACTTCATCCGTATTCACATTTCCCAGATAGGAGGAATCACTCCGGCCCTGAAAACGGCTCGACTGGCGGAGTGGTTCAACGTGCGAACAGCGTGGCATGGACCCGGTAACACGTCACCC
>JAUHWE010000143.1 GCA_030424825.1 Verrucomicrobiia bacterium | reverse complement strand
GCCTTGGAAGCTCCTGGCGCCCACTATGATTCCTCCCCGATAGGTCCCATAGGCGTCAACCTAAGGCATTGAGTCTTTGGGGCAATGACTTTCTATTTCTCTGCTCATAGCAACAATGCTTCAAAGCGTTTTCATACTGCCATGCTTTAGTGGAGGATGCGTTTTCTCCAAGAGTTTCGATGGCCTCGACCAAGCTTAGAAGCTTGAGAGAGCTGATAAGGCATTCATCTGGCAGTTTTTCGAGTATCGGAAGGATAATTACATGCGTGAGAACGATACGAAGCAAAGCCGACAAGATAAGGGAGCGCAGCATCACTTCGCTGCACGAAGGGGGCACTTGATCAATCCTCATATGGCTCTTGAAGCCTTTGAAGAGGATCTCGATCGTCCACCTTTGCCGATACAGGCTCATGACATCTTCGAAGCTCAGGGTCTCCGGAGCGCAGCTAGTCAAGTAGATTTGCCAGTCCTGCAGGTCGAGCAATTCCCGACTGAGAGTGCGGCCTCTTCTCTTTGCGTTTAGTTTGATTCTTCGTCTGCGCAGATCGGCGACTTCCCTTGGAAGCCTGAATGCGACCAGCCTCATCGGCAACCGCTCCTCTGCTCCCGCGAGAACCTTCATATCGATGCGTCGGCGACGTCGTAGCAGCTTCGGCAAATCTATCGTATGCAATGTTTTGGGGCTCAATAAATCGACTTTGGGCTGGCAGCGCGTTATCAACGAGCAGCCCCTCTCGATCAGCTCGCGAAAGGAGCGGAGACTGAAGTAGCCCATGTCCCTCAACAAAAGATCCCCTTCGCCCAATCCACGTGCTCCCTTGAGCGAGAAGGACTGATCGGCTCTTCTCGATTCGCAGACAGCAAAGTCGGAGAAGCGTCTTCCGAGCAGATCGAAAGATGCATGGATTTTCAAACCCGCTCCGGTTCCAAAAGCGTTCCGGCCTCCCCTGAAAACGTCTATCAAACGCGAAGGAAGAGCGATGGACGTGCTGTCCTGCACTATGATTCGCCTGAACCCCAGCTTCAGTCTATCAAGATCGTCCTTCCTGCCGCTGCGGAAAGATATCGCCAGAGCGAGAACCCTTTCCAGGAATACCAGGGCATTGGGATTCAGTCTCTTGTGCAATGCTTGTTTGGATACGATACTGGAGTTCATCGCTCCCGAGATGAAAGCGACGATTCTAAGTGAAGCAGTGGCCAGGCTCGAAGCCTTTATCATAGCCATGCAAAAGGATGTAGGAGTAATCTTGCCTCGATTGCGCACTCGCCAACCGCAGTCTTTGGCAACCAGGTTCAAATTTAGATCTTCTAGCGATCGCTGAAGGCGGGAGTCTTTTGCTTGATGACCATTCATCCGCCCCCATATAATGACTTTTCACTGAAAAGCGCTAATAAAGTGGCCGGATAGCTATATTATTATATTGAACATCAATCAGTTACGCTTAGGTTGACGCCTATGGATAGGTCCGCGCGATCGAGGCCTTCTGGCCGAACTCCCACTTCCTGTGCGCCTTGCCCTTGCCGATGCAGCTCACCTCGGGCTCGTGCAGGCTGTAGATCTTGTTCTTGTCCGGGCGCTTCTGAGCCAGGACCTTCTCGAACAGCTCGATCTCCTCGCCCAACCGCTTCAGGGCGGCTGCAGGCAGCTTGCGTCGAAGCTCGCGAACCAGCGCCCCGGCGATGGTCTTGAGCCTGCGCGCCGACGCCCTGGCGGACTTCGCCCCCTTGGGGTGCGATCGGTTGTGCTGGTCCTTCATCAGCTTGGGAAGGGTTCGGCGATAGCTGCGGCGCAGCACGACGCCCTCGCCCCCGGCCATCTTGACGCACTTCTCGGCGATCTTGCGATGGAGCTTTGAGTCGGTCGGGAAGGTTACGCTCTTCTCCTGTACCGTAGTGTCGACGATGACCGTTCTCTCCCGCGCCTTCCTGCCGTGAAGGCGTATCGACTCGGCGAGGATCGCCTCGAAGCCCTCTTCGCCGACACGACTGCGGAACCGGCTCAAGGACGACGGATCGATCGGAAGGCGCCACTGGAACTCGATCTCGCCGGTAAAGTACTGGAAGTACGGGTTCTGCACCCACTGGGCGACGACCTCATCGTCGCTGAGGTCGTGAAGCTGCTTGAGCATCAAAAGCCCGACCATCAGGCGAATCGGCTTGCCCGGAGCTCCTTGGCTCTCGCTGTAGCTCGCGCCCATCTCCCGCTCGAACCGTTTCCAGTCGATAGCCCGGGAGAGCTTGCAAAGGGCCTGACGCTGGTCGAGCAGGCTTTCCAGGTTGGGTAGAAGGAAGCTTCCTTGGCCGTCTTTCTTGCTCGGATTTATCATCTCTTTGACCGGGTTTTTCGTTGGTATCCGAAAAACACTGTCAAAACAGACTGGCAAATTCAAGCTTTAGTTACTGACAATCAAGGAGTTGAGATATTATTCAGGGGCGACTAATTAGGATTGCATAGGGCATCGCAATTTTTCACCAAAAACGAAAATGATGGTCAAAACTCTCGGTATCAACGAGAACTACATTCTGCTGTTCTTTCATGTTGATGATCGAAAGACTCTCAATCTAAATGACTCTGTTTACGAGGAGTATGTCAATTGCCCCTCAGCTACCCGCCTGGCTACTCAACAACCCCAGCTTCGAACGCGCCGTCATGGCGAAAGTCGCCAACAAGCAAGTTCCCAAAACCAAACAAGGAACAAGTATCAGCCGGTAGCAAGATCAAGCCGGTTCTCTAAAAACGGAAGATTCATCATTCGGCCCGAAGAGGCTTAACCTCCAAAATTCAGGGGGCAAAGGACTGTTCTGCTTGAGACAAGAGAGCATGATAAAAGAAGCAGGTAGGCTTCCATCTATAATCATGGGATCAAGTCTCCTTGACTCATCTACAAATGCTCTAATTTGAGGCTCTAAGGGCTGCTCTAAGTCATAGCCTCCAACACATTGCGTTGTGCCGTTGAAAGACAGCGTCCGCTCGTGAAGATGTTCCACCCAATCCGAAGGTGGCTCCCAGACCATTAGGTCCAAAGGCTCCGCATTCTCTATGTTCTCTCCGCTCGAGTCCTGGCCTAATCCGATCTGCCGATAGAATACATCGAGGAGCCTGGGACGATGTTCCTCTGGCATAACGGAGGATATTTCGAGAATCATCTGCAATAAATACGAACTCTGCTCAGTAAATTCCGGTGGCTTTCGACCAGTCGCTGCGTATTCAAATACTAACTCCAAATTATTAGATGATTCTATGAACGGGAAGCTCGCGGCACCGAATCTCCTAACAAGCAAGCGATTCGACAATTCCACCAAATACCAAGCGATATCCTCAATTCTCTGTACTTGAAGCAATGTTCTGAAAACAAGATAGACCTCAATATGATGCAAATCGATCAGAGGACGCTTAGTGCCAGGATTACCATTGAGCAGCTCGACCAGTCGGTTTGCGATATCTGATAAAGTCCTTTGCTTTCCAGCTTTCTCATCATCCGATTCTCCGGGAATAAACTCGTATGTGCCTACTGCAAGTAGGCCTAATCTTGATAAATGCCAATGTGCAATGACCGACGAAGCAACGGCATTAATAAAACTTCCTCCACATCCAACATCGACACCAAACTGCTTAGAAAAAGATTCTTTGTTTCGGCTAAAGTACTGCTCGATTTCTACTAGGTAGACGCCAAGCCAGATTCCCCGAACTAGATCGATTAAACTTTTCTTGTCCTTTTTGTGAGCAAATTTCCAACATTTCAATATCGCCCACTCCATGAGGTCGATGAGTCCAGTTTCCGCACTAGAATTTTCCCCGGCATGAGCGGAGATTATTTGCAAACAGACAGGAACCATTCGAAGACTTCGATCGTCAGCCTTTTCATCAAGCAGATCGTCTAGAAAGCGGTTCCAGTTTGGGACCAACTGTTTCTCCCACTCTTCGGATCCATGACGAAAATCCGCGAACTGAGAACAGATATACGAAAACAAACTATAGAATTTTTGCGGTAGGAGAGTCGCGTCAAGAAGCCCATCTTCCGTTTTGTTAACGATCGTCGTAAGATTCCAACGCTCGAATTCTAATACTACCGTATCTCTAATTGTGGTACCCAATGACTTAATCAAATTCTCGTATAAGCGAATTCCGTCACGATCCTCATCTTTGTTGTATCCAAGGACTATTACTACTTTCTCGATTTCCGACAATTCCTGATGGTCTAGATCGAGGCAGGCTGCACGCCTCAGGTCACCATCGAAATCGTTCTTCGTCCAAGTACTATTACGAAGTGGCTCATCCTTCAGCACGAATACGAATGCTGTTTTTCGGTCCTTCGATTGGAAAAGCAAATCAACTCCAAACTCCGTTTCAGTCTTGGACTTTCCCATGGCATCGCTTTGACCTCTAAAAAATGGAAGCCGCAGTGGCGTCCAGCCCTCAGAAAGACCGAGGTTGTAGAAAACCCAGTCTATGCCGTACTGAGTACGCTTCGTCTCCTCGCGCGAACGCTCAGATAAACTGTACAGGTATTTGGCCAAAAACATCTTCTTCCACGAATCACTCATCCCCTACCTCCTTCCTGCAAATCCTTTGGATCTCCGCAGAAGCTTCCAATCGCCTCAATGCTGCCATTTCAGGATCCGTAAACTCTCCAGTTGGGATTTCTACCGTTGTCGAACTTTGATGAAGATCTGTAGCCTCTCCAAGAGTACCTTCTGTAAATAGTCGAAATCTCTTACCGTAGGTAAGTATGTGCGCCCTTCCACACAAGAAATTCATGAGTGAGTTCTTCTTAACACCCTCTGCAACTCCCTGTCCGAACCTTCGAAGGTGAAGCCTTTGAGCCCGTCTAAATCCTGCTACTTCTATTTTTCTCGCCGGACTCGATTCACCTGCCCTCAAAGCGTCGTAATGAGCGTCAACTTCTTCCAGAACACCTCTTATGATCGGAAACCTGTCGCTGTTTCGTTCAAAGTACTCTCCGCAAGACTTTCCGTAACTCTTGGCGAAAAATGCCATTTCCCTACTTAGTAATTCCTTAATATCCGAGGAGCGTTTTTCAATACCTTGGGCTAATGAAACATAGTACCTAGCTCCCTGGGCTCCCTTCATATGCTCTCTTCTAGCCTCCAACAAAGCCAGTTTAAGATCGTCGTCACTCCAGACATTTACCATCGCCTGTGGAAGCATCTCTTCAGTACCCTCGAATAATACGAAGCCAACCTTACGAGCAGTTCTCAAACGCGAGACAAGCAATCGTGCCGCGAGGCTAGCCGATTCCTTATTCGTAATTTTATTACTGAGCAACGAATTTTCTACAGAGTTTTGGATATAAGCCATCCACTCCTTTCCGGATATTTCAGCCATTCCGACAAAAAGCTCCTCGAATTTAGGACCATCGATCTCCTTGCGTTTTACCAAATAGTCTTCAAGCTGCATCCATGCCCATTCCGACCTAGACGGAAATGGAAGAATATTTATCAGCCACTGATCACCTACGAATTCCGCACGTCCCAGAAGATGCAGGGAAGCCTCGATAACAGCTTGCTTCTCAACTTCAGTCGAATCGCAAGAAGCACAATTCGCCAAAGCCTCGACCAGAAAAGCGTCCAACGATTCATCCATAGTATCCGCCCGTAGTATACGGGCAAAAGCCCACGCAACAGTTTCCCGGAGTTGAACATCTTTTTCCCCGTATTCATCGAGAAGCAGCTCGCAATCTTTCCGATTGATTTGACCTCCCCATGCAGTTTCAACCCAAGACGTGATATATGAATTGCATACATCTGCGTTCCCTGACAATCGAGTAGACTGGTCCACGGTTTGAAAGCGAGCTTCCAATTTCCCGAGCTCGCCCTTTCTTTTCATCGATCTTAGTTTCCCCAAAAACGAGGAGTGAATATCTCGAGTGCCCACCTCACCATCGATACTAATGCCCTCTAAGATTTGAATTGCTACCTCCAGATCCCTCCTGCAAACGCTGTCGACAATTCGGTACAGTTGCCCCGCAGCGAGGTTGTTACCCATCCTCTTGCGCGTAGCACATAGCCATGGCCCAAGAATCTCTGCGGGAACAGTAACACTTCTTAATGCAATCGCTAGAGGTTCGAGATAAATGAAACTCAGAGAAACATGCCTTTCCAACATTTCATCCAATAAGGCCTTCACATCACGAGAATCCAGTAAATCTGCCCATAGCTGCGCGATGATTTCATTCGATTTTTCGCCGTTTCCTATAATCCTCTGAAACCTATCAAGAGCAACAATCCGCTCAGACACTGAAGAAACTTCCGGCCTAAACAGAACTCTGAAAAATTCGCTGGCAAACGCCTCGCTTGCCAAAAGCTCAAAAAGCATAGCCCGAGCTTCGACGTCGTTAAGGCGACCAATAGAAGCGAGCTGTTCTTCATCCTCGTCAAAGATCCGCCCCACTATGCTGAGAACAGTTTGACGGAAATCCTCTTCATTAGATTCACTACCCATTGGATTCTCTGCCCCCATCCTCAGTTAAAAATTACTTATACCAACTTTTCTTTATGTGATTCGAAACTTCATCGGAAAGATTGTACCATGAAGCATCGTTGTTGGTTGAATCGGTGACGTAGACTGTGTCAGAAGAATCCATTACGCTCCAAACAGCATCAGCTGCTTGCCGTGCGGATAAGTCACTATTCACGAACCAAAAAGACTTGTGAATTTTCGCCCAACCGCCGATCGATTTGATCTGCTCTATTACTGCTTGGTAGTTCTGACCTGGTTTGTTCAGATCGTATGAGATATGTAAATTATTGGCCATTTTTAAAATCGATAAGTGCTATCAGCTAGCTTGAGCAAAACACTTATTCAAATTAGGGTTTTGGCTTTTAACGCTATCTAAATTATTGTGATAAAATTCGCTCGTTAGAACACGAAGCCAACGAGCTGAAATAGAGCCACCCTCAACGGATGGCTCTATGAAGAAATGGATCCGATCTTATCCCTTAGGAGGATGAGGATCGTTGCCGTAACTCCAGCCTTCTCGGATACGATTATCCGTTCCATGAATCCGGAGCTCGCTTCTCTGGCCTTGAGCCAAAGGACGCGCTGCCACGATTGCGGAAGCCTGGGTTCCATGGAGCGATGAGGCACGCTGATTTCCAGCACCAACTACTGCCCACGACCCGTTTCCCCGACGGGTTACATGATAATTCTGTTTAGACATGTTGATAAGTTCCTTTCGAATTGATTGGTTGAGCCTCTCAAGCAGCGCGCTTGACAATTCGGCTGACTCATCATCCTGTTAGGTCGCTAAACAAAAACAGAATGTCAGGCGAATTGCTCTGGTCCAGAGACGTTCTTGCCAGATTTTCAGGAGACCGTGGCTCAAACGAGCCATGGTCTCTTTCATTTGCGACTTTCCATGAATTCAGAATTGGAGTCAAGTTATTGTTTACAAAACCGATAATTTTTTAGAATATGTAAACCATGGCGAACGGTGCAGATGATTTGAAGAAACGGTTTGGCGAGCGGTTACGGCGAGCTCGCCTACTCCGCGGCATGTCCCTTGAGGACCTTGCCGGCGAGATTGGCCACAAAGTCTCGCGAATGGCATTGAGCAAATACGAGAATGGTAAAATGGGACCAAACTCCTCGGTGCTTCTGGTTCTGGGCAAGGCGCTAAACGTGGACCCGGACTTTTTCTTTCGCTCGAATAAATTGGAGCTGGGGGAGATCTCTTTTCGCAAACAGGCTAAGTTCGGGAAGAAGGATCAAGTACGAGTGCGCGAGGAAGCCCTGGAGTTTTTCGAGCGATACATCGATATCGAGAACATCCTCGGGATTCCGCCCACAACACTCCCCCAGTTTAAGCTAGACGCTCGAAAAGACCTTGGAGAACAAGTCGAGACGTTCGCGAAAGAGCTGCGAGAGAACATTTGGAATCTGGGTTCGAATCCGATTTCCAATGTGCACATCCTTCTCGAAGAGAAAGGCATTAAGATAAAGGAGATCGATACAGAGGATGCGTTCAACGGCTTCTCTGGTTGGGGGATATCGCAAAATGCGAAGTATCCCGTAGTCGTTCTGGCATCACACTTGAATGAAGACCTTCCTCGCAAGCGGTTTACCGCCTTGCACGAAGTCGCGCATCTCGTACTGGTCTTCCCCTCATCGTTGACTGAACGGGAAAAGGAGAATCTATGCCACCGTTTCGCAGGTGCGTTTCTTATTCCTCGTTTGAATTTCGTGGACGTTTTTGGTGGGAAACGATCGAAGGTGTCGATCCCGGAACTGGTCGCCATAAAACAGGAATGGGGCATCTCCGTGGGCGCTATCATGAATCGGGCTCAAAAGCTGGGGTTAGTATCGCCAAACTACTATCGAGGGCATTGCATCTATGTGCGGAAGTTCGGTTGGCATAAAAAGGAGCCCGAATTCAGTGAATGGATCGGCGATGAATCGTCTAATCGCTTCAAGCGACTTGTATACCGGGCATTCAGCCGGGAACTGATTACAAACGCGAAAGCGGCTAGCCTTCTGCAAATGACTCTTGGAGAATTTGCGGCAGACTTCAACCCGGAGTCCTAGCGCCTTGATCTCATGAGAATCGCGGTGCAAGACGCCAACATCTTGATCGATCTTGAATTAGCTGGGCTTCTCGACCTTTGGCTGCAACTTGGTATCGAGACGCACACCACAGATCTGATTACGCAAGAACTCAGAGACGGGAACCATCAACAAGCCATTTCATACATCCAGAACGGCAAGATCATCGAGACCGTATTGAGCTTCGAAGACCTAGTCGAAGTAGTCCGCATCCAGGAAGCTTTTCAGCCTAGAGGCGCTAGCGTAAAAGACGCCTCTGTACTTTATCTGTCTATACAGAAAAAGGCGACGCTACTGACGGGGGACAAGGCTCTTCGACTCCAGGCTGAGTCGGTTCACTGCATTGAAGTTCATGGAACCCTTTGGATACTGGAGAAGCTGATTGAAGGCAACTTGATAGACAGCGCCATCGCTGCCAGCAAACTTGAGTACTTGATCGGTCTCAAAGGCAGGAAGAGACGTTTTCTTCCAGAAAAGCAATCCAAAGAGAGGATCTCACGCTGGCGGAAAGAGGGATAGTAGATCGACCAAACATTGCTCTGTACTTAGACCGAATGAATCCAGAGGAGCATTGAAATCGCTCGTCTAGATTCTTATTCGCAATACGAGCAATGTTTGGTCGCTGTGCTAAGCATTCGAGTGGTGCCATTGGGCAAGACGAAT
>JAUHWE010000142.1 GCA_030424825.1 Verrucomicrobiia bacterium | reverse complement strand
ATTCGACTTCAATGAAAATAGATCGCACGCGATTCGCTGGGAGGCATATGATCGTGGTGGGCTAGGATTATATGGATTGAAGGTAAGCGAAGGGATCGCTTTGCAGGTTCGTGATGATGCAAACGTATCGATCAGCCCGCGAAAGTCTAAATATGCTAAAGGCGATACGGTAATTTTGAACGCTAAGGAGGTTGAGGATAGAGTATTTCTCGGTTGGGGTGGATACGCGAATGGCGATGACAATCCGGTCGAATTGACTCTACGGGATCACGCGCATTTGGTGGCTATGTATGCGGATGACGATGACATTAAACCCCACAAGTGGAAAACGGGAATTGGAAACGCGGGTTTCGAGCTAGTACGTGGCTATATTGGACAGGAATGGCTTTGGAAGGCGGTCGAGGAGAATGGCGTTGGTTGGCTTGAGATGTACTTAGATGGGCCTGGCATACTGTCGTTCAAAATCAGAAATAGCGGTGCTCCGTCGCTTCGAACGCTTGTCAATGGGATCGAGCTCTTTAATGAAACTGGTGGAATTGGCACCGATGACAGGGAGATCGTAAACACCGTCCCATTGTATGAAGGAATGAATACGATTCGCTGGGAGGTTGAATCAGAGACTGCGTCGTTCGAGAGTAACGAGATCAAAGCAAGGGTCTATGACTTCGAGGTGGCGGAGGGCGCTGGGTTGTTGGTGAGCGAAGCAGAGGGTGGTTCTGTTGAAATATGGCCCACTAAAGATATCTACGAAATCGGTGAAAATGTAAGTTTAAGAGCTTCTCCTCGTGCCGGTTTCGAGCATTTGGGATGGACGGGCGATGTCGAGTCAACGGAAAACGAAATAACAATAACGCTCGATAAGACTTATCTAGTGAAACCCATATTCGGAGGTCGTATTGATCATTCTGGACATTTGTGGAGTATCGGCGGTACGAACGCCTGGAAAGTGCAGGATACTCTCGGTCAGGAGATCCCGATTTTGTCAATTACGGGCATGGATAGGAGTAGGACAATCGATTACTATGGTTGGGTTGAAGCCGAGTTCGACGGGCCTGGCGTATTGTCGTTCGAGTCGTATCGAGGGCATGGCTACTTAACGATTTTCCTAGATGGAGAGGAGTTGGAGTTCGATACTATGGAAGCCTGGAGTACTCATGTCGTGAGTATTTCAGATGGGACTCATTCCGTTCGTTGGCGTGCTCAGTCCTCAACGAATTCTAGTGCTAGCGTTGACGATGAATCGGGTATCCGAAATATTCGTTACGAATCTGGATACGCATTCAACTATCCTTCAGAGACGTTTGGCGGAGAGGTCCAGATTAGTGTCGAATCGGGAGTCCATCCGGAAGGGACGGTTATTACAGGTGCTGTGAATCCGTTGGATGGCTACGTGTTTAATGGCTGGGGAGAAGAATCATTAGGAAACGCTGGAGAATTCTCGATCACTTTAAACCAGGCGTACGAATTGAAACCCCAGTTTGTAATCGAGAGTTTGGGCGATGTGCCGGTAAGCGATTTCGAGATTGGTGGAGAGAGTAAATGGAAGTGGGGCAAAAATGAGGATGGAGATTATTACCTAACAAACCCGAGTCCCGCTGCAGCAGGAGGCTGGATCGAGTTTTCAGTAGTTGGGCCGGGTGTGTTTAGTTTTTATTTGGTGAAACACGAACAACTTACCGGATACGACGAAACGAGAGTCTACCTGAATGACAGATCGAGGAAGATCTATCGTCCGAATCGAGAGGATGCGGCGAGAGAGCTCGTAGACTTGAACGTGGACGAAGGAGAGCATCGGATTCGAATACTGAATCAGTCGGATACAGTGACTTTTGCGGAGAATTTTGATTTCGATGAAGGCTATGAGCTAGAACTTGGTCAAAACGCGAGCGGGACTATTGTCTCGAGCCACGGCGAAGGCATTTATCAGCTTGGAGAGCGTATTGAGCTAACAGCAGATCCTGTTGATGGTTATGTTTTTGATCGATGGAGACTGGACGCGAATGGCGAATCAATAGAATACGTTGAGGAGACGATCTCGATTGAGCTCGCAGGCCATACACGGGTAAGTGCTTATTATCATTGGTCGACTGAGGAAGGACTTTTCTATACAGCTGGCCTGACTTCCGCATTTTCAGAGGATTTGACAGACAAAGTCGAAGGAAGGAGCTCGTCAAGGATTGTCGGGATTGATAGTCCGTCTAGCTATCTCCCCTTCGACCGACTCGTTGAGATGGAAGACCATTTCGGAATTCGATTTTGGGCGAAGGCGGTAAACGGCACTCTTGAAATGCAGAATTTGGAAACGAGTGATTGGGAGGAAGTGCTTGTCGATAGTGGTTGGATGCATTTCGAGTATTTCTTTGAATCGCCATGGCAGAAAGATTTGATACGTTTCAGGGTAAGATCGACGGATGGCGTGCCGATCGTTCATATCGACGGGTTTGAGGCTTTCCCCGCTTTGAAGATTGAACCGTCAACAGTGGGTGGATCTGTCCAGTTAGAGCCAGATAAGACCTTGTTTAAGGTTGGCGAGGAAGTGGCTTTGAAGGCAATACCTGACGAAGGGAATGATTTTTTGGGCTGGTTTGGAGCTCTTGAAATAACGTCGACGGATGCAAGTTTTACAGTCGAGAAAACTGGATTCAGTCGTGCCTACTTTACACAGAAGCAGAGTTTCCTAGAAGACGAAGTTGCATACTATGGAGAGTCTGTTTGGGAGGAGAGCAACGAAGCCTTGACGGCGACTCTAACTGAACCGGGAATTGTTGGATTGGTTCGCAATTTCGAAGGTCCGGGACGCTTAGCGTTTCAATTGCAATCCATACTTCAAGAGAGTGGCAGCCTGAAGGTCTACCTTGACGATGCGCTTGTTTTCGAGTGCGAGCGCTACGATTCCTGCGACACGGAATTCTTCGAAATCCGCGGGCAAGAGGGGGATCAGTTGCGGATCGAATTGGAGCTTCTGGACGACAGATATTATTTTCCGGGTGTCGAAATCAGTTTAAGTCTTAGCAATTGGAGTTTTCAGCCAGGATTTGAGCTGAAGATTGATCCTCCGGGTGGCGGTTCTGTCCTTGTCCTGACGCCTCATAAGGAGCGATATGACATTGGCGAAACAGTGAATGTTTCGCTGTTGGTCGAAGATGGTGTCGACTTTCATGGATGGACTGGAGATCTGGAAGGACAGTCTGAATCGTTCGATATTGTAATGAGTGATGACTTGGCGGGCGGGCCAATTCTTACAAAGCAATTTTCGCATGGAGGCTTTTTGTATACGACGCCAATGGATGGGCAGTGGTATGTCGTTGGTGGCTCGCTCTACAGCCATAACCCAACATTGAATGAAATGAGACCGGCCATTCTTCGGACAAAGGTGAACGGGATGGGGGTATTGTCTTTCGATTGGATTCAGGATTACGGAAGCGGGTCTACCTCCGTCGCGATCTTTAAAGTAACGGTAGATGGTCAGGTTGTATTGGAGGGAAATGCGAGCGATGATCGACTGTTCCGCGAGTCTATTCTGATTGGTCCAGGAGAGCATGTAGTAGAATTTCAATACGTGGACAACCGTGACGACAATTCGTGGTCAAGCCCTAGTGGTAGCTTTTGGGCTCAGATTCGAAATGTTCAGTTCTATAAGCCAATGGGTGATAAGGAGAAAAATGTGTACCATTGGTTGAGTTGCGCAATGGGAGTCGTCGACATGAGCGAAATGCCGTTAATGCTGGCTTTCGATTGGGACAACGATGGCTTCACTGGGTTTGAGGAAGCGTTGTACGGCCTAGATCCTTTTGCCGGAAATGAGGGACCGTTCGGGTATCTCGTTGATGTGGAATCGGGAGCTGAAAGTAGGGCGAGCGTGTGGTTTACGAAACACAGAACAGGTGACCACCTCCACCATCAGATTGAAGCCTCGTTCGACCTTGAAAACTGGTTGGCGATCGATGACTTTTCACTCGATGCGGCAAAGACATCCATTGAATTGGATAATGGGTTCGATGCTCACTTATTTGATTTTGCGATGCCTGAGGAGGCGAAAGCAGTATATTTTAGATTTGGCATTAATTCTGATATCGAATGATGGAGTGTGAACCGAAAGGAAATACGTTTCCGAGTGAATTGATTTTAAAAAATATGATGAAGATAGGGTTAATCATTGTCGCTGCGATATTTCCCGCTTTAGTGGGGCAGGAGCTATATGCCGCTACGCTTGTCGAGGAAGCCTTGGACAGTCCTCAAATTGAGGATACGATATTCAATGAGACGCAGTGGAGTGTGCTGGATGGGGAGGGCTACGGCACAGAGAGTTGTTTGGCCTCGCTTTTTACAGACGAGTTAGTCGATCCTGCTACGCTCGAATTTAGATTTGAGGGACAGGGTACTTTGGAATTTCTCGTTTTGAAGGAATTGCCAGAAGGTTCTGACGGCACGATTGAATACGAGCTAGAGGGGACTTTTGAGCCGATCCAGGGAACTGAAATAAAGCTCAATGGGTGGTTTTTACATCGACTGGAGTTTCCAGAGGGGGAGAATTTTGTGAGTATTTCGCTTCAGCCAAGTGAAATCCATGGGAGGATATTGGTGGATCGAGTTTTCTTCGAAAGTGGCGGGTTTGGCGATATAAAGCATTTTGGGGGAACGCTCGAAGCCGATTTGGGGAGAGAGGGATTCGTTGAGGCGAAACCGTTGCCAGGATGGGAGTTTTTGCGCTGGTCAGGGTCTCGTTTGTCTGTCGAGGAGCCGGTCACTTATATTCACCCTAACGAAACGTATGTTGCAGAGTTTCAGACAGAGATTCAGGCATTTGGTCATTCGTGGAAGATGAACGGGGGAGAGAAACGTCCTTGGATATATCACGGAGGAAAGCTTACGAATGAAGGTGGTTGGCTAAAGACTCGAATCGAAGGGCCCGCAATTGTTCGACTTACTGTAGAAGATATTCCCAGTTCTGGCGGTACCTATATCCAGATAAATCCGGAGGCATATATTTACGTAAATGGGGAGCACCTAGTGACGATACCAAAAGGCGTACATGATCTTGCGATCAATATAAATGGTTCAGCGTCACCATTCTCAATCACGAATTTCGAAGTAATTTATGGATTGCGTTTGCTGGAGATTGAGACAGCGCGTGGAAGAGTAGATATAGACGAGGAAAGAGAATTCTATGCGTGGGGAGAGAGGGTCAAATTAGAGGCGGTTCCGGAAGCGGGTTATCGATTCGCAGGCTGGATGGGGGAGCTAAACGGCAGCGAAAACCCGATGGTTATGGATCTGTTCGAAGAAACGACCTTTGGCGCTGGCTTCATATTGGATCATCGGTTGGAGGTTGCAGATTTCTCCGTGGAAGGTTACACCCCTTGGATAATCGATCCTTTCTATTCCACGCCCTCCGGACAACCATCATATCTATTCAATCAAGACTGGACCTCTTTCAAGGCGACCGTTGTCGGACCTGCTGAAATAGGGTTTTGGGCAAATACCGATGCAGGAGGTAGTGCCCGTGACCGAGGAATAGGGTTTTATGTGAATGGCAATAATCTCATGCAATCATTGCCCAGCGGTGGCGGAGAGATCTATCGCTTCGAGCTGGAGGGGGGTGTCCACGAGATCGAGTGGAGAATGCAGGTGAGAAACGACCTTAGGAAAATCTGGCTGGGCGATCTTGAGGTGGTGAAAGAGAGTAATCTAAAGTTGACGGTGCTGGGGAATGGAAATGTATCCATTATTCCTAACAAGGAATTCTATGAGGTGGGTGAGCAGGTTACGCTAATTGCAATCCCGGATGATGAGGGAGTGTTTGAGGGGTGGTTGGGCGATGTTGAGAGTTCCGATCTAGAGGTTGAGATTGTGATGGATGAATTGACGACAATCGATGCTTCATTCAGTGGATCGATTGACTGGAAAGGAGCAGCGTGGAATCATAGCGGTGCCGTTCCTGTATCAATTCAGAACCAGACGAATGAAGGAGAGGGTGATCTGGGTGAAGGATTGATATGGAAATATGAAGATGGTCAGCCTTGGACGCGGCGGTCCACTTGGATCGAGACTGAGGTGGAAGGACCGGGTGTGTTTAAGGCGTCTGTGAAAGGAGAAGATCGATTGGTAAATTTCAAAGTTCTATTGAATGGTGAATCGTACTATCCGGAGGAGTACTTTTACTATTCAGAGAATAATTGGGAGGAGATAGTGGTACCCTGTAATTTGGGTAGCAATATAGTACGATTCGAGTTTGAGGTCGAAACGGACTCAGAAGTTATTCTAGATGGTTTCGATTTTATCCAAGGGTACGGTGTTTGGACGGATGTCAGGGGCGGCGTTAGTAATTTGACTGGAGATTGGTCTGTCTTCGATGCTGGGTCGACAGCGTTGATAACTGCAACGCCAGACGAGGAGGGGCTTGTATTTTCTGGATGGTTTAGAGATTTCGAAAGCGATTTAACTTCAATCGAATTGCCGATGGATAGGCACTATTTCATCGAAGGACGTTATGGAACTGAGCATATCTTGGGAGACATTACTTGGCTGGTCTCGAACAATCTCGAATGGGAGTTGACTGATGATCGAATCTTCATCGACGACCCGAATTTGACTGACTCTGAATACGGTGGATGGGCCTTGGCTCGTTTTGCTGGTCCCGGAATTCTCAGTTTCAACCACCGCAATCAGGGCGAGACGAACTTTTATATCGATGGCGTTTTTTCAGGAGATGCTGGAAGCAGCCTGTCGCAATGGAGCTCGGGTACCATCCGTTTGCCGGAGATGTCGCAAGTTGTCGAAGTGGTGGGAAATGGGTATTCCGATATGGGATTCGGTAACACGAGCTATTCATCTCAAGTTTTCCTTGAGATCGGAAAAAAGGGTATTGATGGCACGAATGGAGGCGAGTTCAGCTTGGGGAGCGTAGTGGATCTTTCCATGACTCTGGTTGAAGGAAACGAGTTCTTAGGTTGGAGCGGTGACATCAAGACTGAGGAGCTCTCTCCTCAGATTGTGATGGATGGACATAAATCCATTGTATCCTTGTCTCGCGCGACGACTATTGGATTCGGACGCGATCTAAGGTTTTCTGCAGGTTCCAATTGGTACTGGGAAACC
Source organism: Verrucomicrobiia bacterium (assembly GCA_030424825.1). Lineage (GTDB taxonomy): Bacteria > Verrucomicrobiota > Verrucomicrobiia > Opitutales > Opitutaceae > Pelagisphaera. The sequence goes on along the minus strand of JAUHWE010000142.1, from coordinate 2,192 downwards.
AAGAACGGTGTTCGGTCCCTTCGTGGCGAGGTGCTAGGAGGCGATGAAGAGTCTAGAGGATTAGGATATCTCGAACTGACAATAGACGGTCCGGGCTATTTGTCGTTTGAAATGTATCACGAGAGTGGATCTGGAAGTGATTCAATCGTTTCCCTGGATGGTCAAAAAGTCGAGTGGTATCGAGATTATTTCGACCCAGTAGAGGTAAAGAGCATATTTGTTCCGGAGGGCGAGCATGTCGTTCGATGGGATGCTTTTTTGCACCCCAAGTCTCTCTATTCATTGTATTTAAGCAATTTCAATTGGGTAGCGGGCGAGCATATCGAGGTCACTTTGTGGGAGAGCGACTATGTTAATTGGGGAGATGTTGAGCTGAATCCAAGTTCGCCTCCTTATCAGAAGGGCGATGCGATTGTTTTTACGGCTACGCCGAGGTCAGGTTTCGAGTTTCTGTATTGGATTATTAATGGCGAGAACCAGTACGGTAATCCTCTCGTGTTAAATCCTGAGGAGGCGATTAGAGTAGAGACCGCATTCGGCTTGATGAGAGACGGTGTTAATTATGTGGCAAGCGAGCTGGCTGTCGTTCAGGATGTTATTGATCTTGAGGTCTTCAATCTGGAAGGCGATGAGGTGATTGCGTTTTCGTCGAATCAAATTCACCCTTTTGGACAAGCATATTTGGAAGGAGGTTTTCCAGGAGACCATCTATTGGAATTCGAATATCGCAATGTGAGCGAGGGTATGTGGCTGGCTGTCAGTTCCCCCTGGGGCGAGAAAGTTTTTAACGATGCGGACGAGTGGAAAACAGGGAGCATTTTCGTACCTCATGTTGAGGGGGAATCACTTGTGCCGGTTCGCTTCATGCTGAAGGGCGATTGGCAGCCAAGCAGGCAAAGTAGGTCAGTATGGATTAAGAATATACGGCTAAAGGATGGGTCGGCTCTTCCAAACGTTGTAAATGGGGTGAGTCTGGAGTATGAGCCAGCTGTTGACTATGCTGAACTTGGAGAGACAGTAACGGTAAGCGCGATTTTACCTGAAGGTGTTTCGCTGAACTCGTGGACGGGCGATGTTTCTGGAATCGCGAATCCAGCCACAATGGAAATAGATGAGTCGGTTGATGTTGGATTTGATTTGAGCCAGACGTTCGAGTTTGGAGATCTGGCTTGGGTGGCAGGTGGGAATGCGTATTGGGATACCGATTACGGACAGCTTCGTATTTATGAAAAGGATTACGATGGCTTGCTGTTTATGGAGACAGTTGTAAGTGGACCGGGGGTATTGGAATTTCGGCTAGAGTTGGGAGACTACCATGAAACGAGCCCAACCGTTTGCGCGGTGTATTTAGATGACTCCTTGCAGGCGAGGTATGAAGAAAGTTCGGATGTAAGAATATTTGTTGGCGAAGGAGATCATAGAATTCGATTTGAGGTTGAGGGAACCGCAGGGGAAAAGCGATATTTCACGTTGCCTTATATTATTTGGGAAGCCGGATGGCAAGTCGATTTAGCGTCATTTGATAGTTTGTATAGAATTCTTGGTCAAAAAGTCAGTTACGAGACAGGCGATACTATAACGGTGTTGGCAGAGTCGAATGATGAAAGTATTAAATTCGATTCATGGGAAGGCGATTTAGCCGGAGAAGGACCGATCGTTCAGTTGGAGATCGACAGGCATATCAAATCGACCGCGAGGTTTAGGAAATCGATATGGTTCAGAGGTCATGAGTGGCTGACTAACGCTGAGAGAGGGTGGGGGTACGACAAAAATCAAAACCAATTGTTTTCGCACGCGCCCCACAATACTTGGATTGAAGAAGATCCAGAAATCATCACGGCCATTACGGGGGAAGGTCGTGTGTACGTGAAATGGAGTACTCCGTATCCTCTGGAAGAGCCGACGTTGGAGATCTGGGTTGATGGTGAACTGCGGGCTCGAAATGTCGCAGAAAAAGAGAATGAGCAAAACGAGATCTACTTTGATATCGAAGGGGAAGGCGACCACGAAATTCTGATACGCAATGGGATCTTGGACGAGAGCTTTGGAAGTTTTTCATCCCGCTTTGCAAGTGGACTGATTCTCGACTTTCGGTTTTCTAGAAATTCGTTTGATGGCAGTTGGGTGCGATTTTTGTCTAGAAATTTCGGTGTTTACGAGACTCGAAGCCTTAACGTACTAGCGAAGAATAG
>JAUHWE010000141.1 GCA_030424825.1 Verrucomicrobiia bacterium | reverse complement strand
AGACTGATTTATAAACCAGTCGCTTGAGTCTTTCCCTAGGGCCGTTGCTCGACGATTCGTCCATTTGTATGATTAAATAGGTATTGAAAAACGGGGTATGGCGTTTCTCTCGGAGAGTGTTTTCATCGCGATATTCTCAGCGTTTCGCATCTCGATCCGATCGTCTTCCTCCTTGTCCTTGAATCCGCACAAATGCAAATATCCATGAACCAGATAGAGCGTTAGCTCTTCAGCAAATCCTTTCCCGTTTTCACTCGCATACTCGAGGGCAATCTCGGGGCATACGCAAATTTCGCCCGCCGTGCCGTCATCGAGGTCCCCCGGAAAGGTAATTACATCTGTTGGTGAGTCGTCCTGCATGAATTCTCCGTGAATTCGTGATATCTCTAATTTGGATACAAAAGCGATAGATAGTTCTCCAGCCGGTGGGTCAAACCCGCCAAACGCGTCCAGGATGGCAAACATCTGCTCAATTTCCTGATCGCTGGCGATAAGCTCGGGGCAGAGGCTATTGACCAGCACCCGCTTCGACTCGTTCGGACTTTCGTTCATTCGTCGTCTTTTTGGCGGATACGGTATCCTGTTCTTTGGATCCTGGGTAGGCGATACGTGTATGCAGTGAATTGATCAGAGTGAAAATGAAACTCTCTTTGATTTTTGCAAGTTCGGCCATAGTGATGGCGCATTCGTCGAGTTGCCCGTCGTCGATATTCGATTTGAAGATTCGTTCAACCAGCTCCTCGATATTTTGCGGTGTTACTTTAGGCAAAGATCGACTCGCCGCTTCCAGGGAGTCCGCAAGAAGGATCACCGCGCTTTCCTTGAATTGTGGCTTGGGTCCATCGTACCGATAGGTCGATTCCAGAACCTTGCTCTTCCCGGTCTCGTCTTCACCTGCCTGTCGCACCGCTTTGTGATAGAAGTAGCGTATCAGGTTGGTGCCATGGTGCTGGCGAATCACATCGATAATCGGACGTGGCAATTTGTAGGTGAGTCCTAAGTCGACCCCTTCCTTGACATGGCTTTTGATAACCAAAGCGCTGAATGAGGCCGTTTTTTCGTCGTGGGGATTATGTCCGTCAAGCTGGTTTTCCGTGAAGTACTCCGGCTTGATCATTTTCCCGATGTCATGAAACATGCAACTCACGCGGGCGAGCAGGGCGTTCCCCCTAATCGCATTGCACGCGTTCTCGGCCAAATTGGCAACCATCAGGCTATGGTGCCAAGTGCCTGGGGCCTCGAGCTGCATTCGACGAAGAAGTGGGTGATTGTAGTCGCTGAGCTCTAGAAGAGTGATGTCTGTGGTCCGTTTGAAAAGGGTCTCTAGGATGGGCAATACGCCCACAATGACGACCCCCTGTACAAGGCCCGTAATGGCAGCAGCAGATACTTGATGAAAGATCGTGTCGATCGGGAGCCCATCCGCCAAGTTATAGAGTAACGTAAAGAGGGAGATGCAGAGTCCACCTGCGACACCTGCCGTTACCACACGCCCTCTTCTTCTGATATTGCGACAGATGAATATGGCGACACAGGAGGCCAGAAACGTCATCACCATGAGTTCCAGACGATTGCCAAACATAACTGCGGAGAACAGGCTGACGACCATCGCCGTAAGCAGTCCCGGACCGCTGCCCATGAGGATGGCAATGATTAGCGGAGCCAGCGAGGTTGGGGTGATGTAAGGAAGGACTGCGGACAGGCTGCTGTCGTAAAGGAATTGTTCGAGATTGCCGAGTTCGAAGCAAAGGCGCACCAAGGCGAGATTGCACACTACGACGAGAGCCAGCAGTCCTAGCCGGCCGTTGCTGAGCAGAGTTGCTCGGTCTTCAAGGCGAATATAGAAGGTTGCGGCTGTGAGCATGGCCATTACCATTAGAGCTCTGCCGATCAGCTGAAAATCGAGTGTGTCAACTTCTTTGCCGTCGAGGTGGCGAATGTACGCAAGGTGTTGTTCGTACTGTTCTGGGGTCACTCTCGTATTCGGCTCTATAATACTGGCTCCCTTTTCCACGCGCACGATTACGGGTTGGAGGGACTCTAGCATCTTCTGGCGCAAAGCGAGAATCTCAGTTTCGTCGCGCTTAAAGTTGGGGCGCACTCCGTCGCGGAAGAGTCTGCTGAAGGCGCTCGAAACCCGCGGAGGAACATTTTCCGCATTCAAGGCGACCCGCAGCATGGTAAGCGCGTCGTCAGTGGATTCGATACGTCGCTGGCTGACTTCGTTGTCTGTTTTGAAAAGGGCGACGGACTGCCCGCCAAAATCGAAATTCGAGTCTTCCTTGTCGTAGATCCCGATCTTGTAGCTTTCCCTCAGGCTGATAAGGCCCGTCTCGATTAGGTCTCGGCGAGTTCTGGCGTCTGAGAATTCGAGAATGGTGGTTAGGTCCGAGGCGGAAAGCCGGTAGTTACCCTTTTCGTTAAACGATTCGGTGATTTCGCTTATGTAGCTTTGGGCGGCATTTGCTGAGAGATCCTGCTCAACGGAAGCGAATTTGTCCATGGCTTCCAGCAATTCGTTCACGTGAGTGCTGAAAGTCGTGAAGTACTTCATATCGGTACGGTAGACGGGAGGCACTTCGGTGAGGAGTTGCTCGCGTTTACGTTCCGTGAGAATTGCGCTTTGGTAGGTGAAGTCTTCCGAGGCGACGATACGTATGGTCGCGAGCTGGTTGGGGAGGAACTGGAAGCCGGAGGGCTTGATGCCCATGAAGCTGGTCACGACGATCGACGCTACCGTAATCGCGAAAATAACGATGGAGATAGCCCGGCTTTCCTCGAGGAAAATAAGGAGGGATGAGGATGCCTCCGTCTTCCGCTTCTTCCGCTTTTTGGGGAAGAAGCGATTTAGAAGCGCTCTGAACTGCTCAGAAAGAGGCATGCGTGTTCGACGTGATGTAGCTGAAAAGATTCAATTTCAACGAGCGGTGCAACTTATTCTTGAGCGGTGTTGCTCAACTCTCGTTTGGATTTCGGTAGGCATCGTAGGCTTCAACGATTTTCTGCACAAGGTGATGACGGACTACATCGGACGCTTCAAACTCGTGGAAATCGATACCCTTCAATGATTTGAGGATTTTTCTGATTTCCAGCAGGCCCGAAGTCTTAGAGCGAGGAATGTCAATTTGAGTGATATCTCCGGTAATGACCATTTTACTTTCATTTCCCAAGCGAGTGAGAAACATCATCATTTGCTCCGGGGTGGTGTTTTGGGCTTCATCTAGGATTATGAAGGAATCGCTCAGCGTCCTGCCTCTCATATAGGCGAGGGGGGCGATTTCGATGATCCCTTTTTCAATGAGTTTAGCGACATCATCACGATCCATCATATCGTAAAGTGCGTCGTATAAAGGCCTTAGGTAGGGAAGGATCTTTTCTTGCAGGTCACCCGGCAAGAATCCCAGAGTTTCTCCCGCTTCCACGGCCGGTCGGCTCAGGATCAGTCGTTTAATGCTGCCGTCCAGCAACTTAGAGACCGCAGCGGCCATGGCGAGATAGGTCTTTCCGGTACCCGCAGGTCCTATCCCGAAGACAATGTCGTTTTCGAAGATGGATTGGAGGTATTTCTTCTGGCCCAACGTCTTAGGTACGATGGTCGAGCGGCGAGTCTGGATAACGCAGCTTTCGTCAAATAAGGATCTCAACGCTTCCTCCCGCCCCGCTACGATTCCGTCCACAACGTTTTTAAAATCTGGATTCCTGATCTTAAGACCTTGCTCACGAGCAATTTGGAGTAAGTCCAGGATGGACTCTACTTGATCGATCGCCTCCTCCTTGCCATCGACTTGCAGCCAGCCGTCTCGCGTAACGATACGGACCCCGAGTAGGGTTTCGATCATCCGAAGATTGTCTTCCTTGTTACAGTAGAGCTGTGTCAGCTGCTTAGGATTTTCAAAATGTAGTTTCCGTGTACCCATCAATTAAGGAAAGGAGGGGAAAATAGAATCGGAATCTACTTAGTCGAGCTTTTCGCAAACCGATTTTAGATGGTCCCACATCGCCTCGAGGGACTGAGGGAGGACGCGCGTAGAGCCGACTACTGGCATGAAATTAGTGTCACCCGTCCAGCGGGGTACCACGTGCTGATGCAGATGCTTGGGAATGCCGGCTCCTCCCGCTTCCCCCAGATTGATGCCAATATTGAAGCCATTCGGCTTGAGAGCGGCTTTTAAAAGACGTTTGGCTTTTATGGTGGTGTCGAAAAAGCAGGTCCGCTCGTCTGAAGAAAGGTCTTCGATGTCAGGGAGTTCTCGGTAGGGGAGCACAAGCAGATGCCCGGGGTTGTACGGGTAGCGATTCATCAGAATAAAACTGTGGGCTTCTCTAGAAAGAATGAGCGACGCTTTGTCGTCATTCGACTTGGGGAGATCGACGAAGGGACGGCGGTCCCCAGGTGACTTCTCCTGAGCCACGTATTCCATTCTCCAGTAGGCATGCAAATGTTCCATATCTGCGTGAAATACTGGCACTCGACTTCTTGCGTGTCAAAGGGATCGTACGAGGGGATTCTCGAAGATTAGAGCACTCGGGAGCACGATTGAGAAGGGATTGCTTGCCTTCGAAGGATAAAGGCGATTCTAAGCGGGTGTTGTTTATATGGATCTATAGACTGATTTTTGCGCCGATCGCTCTGGTCTTGTCGCCAAAATACCTGCTCAAGATGAAACGGCGAGGTGACTACAAGGGCGCCTTGTCGATGCGTCTGGGAATCGGGATCGACGATTGGCCGCGAATGCCTGGAAAGCGTAGAGTGTGGATACAGGCGGTGAGTCTCGGGGAAATGCTGGTAATCGAAGCTCTCTTAAGAAAGCTTGTGGAAAATCCGGAGATTGAACTTCTTCTGACGACCACGACAAGTACGGGTTACCGTTTGGCGAACGATAAGTATTCAGAGATCTGTGATAGAATTTACTATTTCCCTTTGGATTTCTGGCCCTTTAGCCGCAAATTTTGGAAACGCATGCGTCCGGATTTGGCGATTTGCGCTGAGACTGAATTGTGGCCGGAGCACATGCAGCAAGCGGCGAATGCAGGGGTTCCCATGGTCTTGGTTAACGGTCGGCTTTCCGATCGCTCTTTTAAGTACGCCCAAAAACTAGGCTGGATGTACCGTAAGCACTTGCGGCACGTTGATCGAGTATTGGCCATTTCTGATCAGGACGCGAGCCGGTTTATCGCTATGGGTGTCCCGTCTGAACGAGTGTCGATTTCGGGAAATTTGAAGTTGGACGTATCCATTGGGAAAATACTAGAAAAGGAAGAGCAAACGCGGCTGAAAAGAATCCTTGGTTTGGGGGATGGATTTGTGCTTCTAGGATCTTCTACCTGGCCGGGTGAAGAAGAAGCGCTGCTCTCGGTGTTTCGAGGCCTGCGTGAGAGTCTCCCTCACTGTCGACTGCTACTGGTTCCGCGTCATGCTGAGCGGCGTAGTGAGATCCGGGCGATGCTGGAGCGGAAGGCTTCAGACTTGAAATTTGAGTTCAAGTCGGAAAGCGAAACCTTTAGTGATTTAGATATTCTGGTCGCGGACACGAGTGGTGAGTTACGGGTTTTGACTCAATTGTCCGATATGGCTTTCGTGGGTAAAAGCCTGCCTCCCCACAAGGAAGGTCAAACCCCGATAGAATGCGGTATGCTCGGGGTGCCGCTGGTATTTGGTCCAGGAATGAGCAATTTTAGAAGCGTTCGCGATGGAATGCTCGCCATGGGGGCAGCGATCCAGGTGAGGGATGAGAGTTCCTTGCAAAGCGCTTTGAAAGCCCTGGCGATGGATGAGTCTGCTCGCCGCGAAATGTCGGAGAAGCAAGCGATTTGGGCGGCAGCCAGTCGGGGTGCCTTGCAGAGAACCTTTAATGCCATCGAGGTGCTTGTTCGAGACAGCTCTGTGAAAAAGAGCTGATTTTGGCGAACGCTCTACGCTTGACAGGAAGGGCCCCTATTGGATTTATACGCGTACTATGGCAGATAAAGAAGAGAAGTGGGCAGACAATGCGCCAGGAAAATTCTACGTAGACGAGCAGTGTATCGACTGTGATCTCTGTCGCGAGACCGCGCCAGACTTCTTCACGCGCAACGACGGCGAGGCCTACTCCTACGTTCATACCCAGCCGAAAACGCAAGAAGACATCGATCTGTGTATGGAAGCTCTTGAAGGGTGCCCGGTTGAAGCGATTGGTGATGATGGCGACGAAGGCTAGTAGCCTTTGATAATCTATTTTTTTCAAACGCGTCCTTTGGGGGCGCGTTTTTAGTATCTGGATTGGGAGGAGTTCGGGGCTCTTGCCTAAGAAAGTCTTGTAGGCTCTCGCAAGGGAGTTGGAATCATCCCTCAATCCCACTTGGGGAGGTTGCCTAATGGAAGGCGAAGAATCCTCATTTTTAGAGGGGGCTCTACAGGTAGCACGATTCTGTGGCGATGGCCCGGTTCGTGAAGATTATCGGTGACCAAGGAATTCTTAAGGATTGTCCGCAAAGAGGATTTCCAGCATTTAAGCGATTCGGTTTCAGAGGAATGGTCTCGGATCCCTCGTGGGATTTGAGGAGGCTTCTGGTTTCGTTAAGCGTATCAATAATGGCCGCATGCAGTGGGCAAGCTCAGATTACGCTTTCTTGGAATGACAATTCATCGAACGAGGAGGGCTTCAAGATCGAACGCTCGATAGACGCTGCTGCCTATGCTCAAATCGCCATGGTGGGGGCCAATGTCGAGACTTATCAGGACACTTCGGTCGTTGATAACCAGATCTACACCTATCGGGTTAGGGCGTATAATGTTTATGGTGACTCAGGCTACTCCAATGTCGTTAGTGGTACTTCAGGTGCAACAAGTACGACGGAATCGGATACGATAGCCATTAGTTTTAGCGGACTTGACGACCGAATCTATGAACCAGGGCAAAGTGATGTGTTCGAGGTCGTAGTGGATGGTGCTCAATCACCAGTCGAGAGTGTGCAGTTTTACGTCAATGGAAAAATAGTGAGCACAGAACTTCAAGAGCCCTATGATTTTGTCTTCAACCCGACGATAGAAGGGTCGCATTCGTTGAAGGCAATGGTGACGACCGACTTGGGAGTGTACGAAAAGACTGAGTCAGTTACCGTTGAGGCTAGGGCAAATGCGGTTCCAAGCCTAAGCGAGTTGCCAAACATTTCTGTGCCCGAGGGCGGAACCTCGATTCCTATTGAGTTTACCATTGGAGATGCGGAAACCAACAGCGATTCCCTAGTCGTAGAAGCCACTTCTTCCAATACCGAGCTCTTGCCAAACACTTCAATCGTTTTAGGGGGTAGCGGATCGTTGCGAACCCTTACGATCACAGCCCCAGAAAATCTGTCTGGAGACATAACCGTAACTGTCAGCGTTAGCGACGGGGTGGATTCAGTCAGTCAGTCTCTAATTGTATCCATTGTTGCGGTATCTGCCCCAACCATTAGTCAAATACTCGACGTTGAAGTATTTGAGGACGACAGCATAGAGGCGCTGGCGTTTGTCGTTTCAGACTCTGAAACTCCCGTCGAAGAGCTGGCTATAACAGCTAGTTCGTCGAATGGAATTTTGCTTCCGCAGAGCTCGCTAGTGATTTCCGGGACCGGATCAGATCGAACGATCTCCGTGGATCCTGCAGATAAGGTGACTGGGGAATCTATCGTCACTGTAGTGGTTAATGACGGGACAACTACAGCTAGCGAGTCCTTTCGTGTGGCGGTATATTCTGCGGAACCTGAGATTCTGAAAGAGCCTGAAGACGTTTTGGAGCTTAATGGGGGTATAACCGCGTTTACTTTGGAAGTTCGAGGAAAGCCGGATCTATCGTTTCAATGGTTCTTTAACGACAGTCCGATTTCGGGAGCGAATCAAGCCAGCCATGTGCTAGTGGGTGTTTCTAACCAGGATGCGGGAGACTACAAGGTACAAGTCAGCAATGCTTATGGAGCGACGCAGAGCCGTTCGGCCACGCTAACGATCCAAAGTGTGATCACGGATAGGCAGCGTAAAGTAGTTTCTACTATCGATGAATCCGGACAGTTGATACTATCAGTAGAGGAGAGTGGAGACAATCTGAAGTATCAGTGGTATGCGGGAATTTCGGGGGACAAGAGCAATCCCATTGAAGGGGCGACCGATCCCAGCTTCATGCCAGAAGAGACCACTGAAGGGGCATCCTATTGGGTTGAGGTGACGGTGGATAGCGGTTCTGCATCAAACGTAGACGTAGCTCAAAGCGACACTTTCGTGGTTGAGGAATCCTCTCCTGAGCTGGACCGATACTTCTTTGGAGAATTCACTGGCGGCACGTCGGGGAAATTCGGCTTGTATGTACGTTCGGACAATACCGCTGTGTTCTTGGGCCACATTGAACATCGAAAATCAATTATCGCTTCCGTTGATTTGGACATCAAAGCGGATGGATCCTTTCACCACAAGTCGAGAGAGTTTGGCTGGATTAATGGAATTGTCGGGGAAACTTCCGTTTCTGGAGGCGTTGCCAAAAAAGACCTTACGTTCTCGGGTGAGCTTTCGGTTCTCGATGGGACAACGGGCGCGATTGCCGGATTTTATGATGGGGTGATTACAAATACGGCTGATGGGCAAACCTTTGTTCTCGCCGGTCCCAATGGGGAGGCTTATGTCATTTCGGGATCAGGTTCTGATTACAAGGGATACGAAGCAACGGTATCGGAAGATGGCCTGATAACGGTATCGGCTACAGAAGAATTCCTTTCGCTCAGAATAGATACAGGGTCGCAGACATTATCGGGAACGGCCACAGTGGATTCCGTGGAGCGAACAGTCATTGGGCAAAACGAAAATATGGATACAGAGAGCGAACTGTACAACGCATCGATTCGGGCCCAAGTGAAGGGTGGGTCGAGTGTGATGATTGCGGGATTCGTGGTATTGGGATCGGAAGAGAAACAGGTATTAATCAGAGGTATTGGCCCAACGTTAAGAAGCCAAGGTGTAGGAAGCGCCCTGGCAAATCCACGCCTGACATTGTACCAACAGGGAATGGCAGAGCCCATCGGTTTCAATGACGATTGGCGAGACTCAGAAAACGCTTCTCAAATCGAGGAAGGAGCTGCTCATGCGGGTGCCTTTAAATTGCCGTTTGGAAGTAAGGATTCCGCGTTGCTCGTATCGCTTCCCCAAGGTGTCTACACGGCCCACGTGGAGAGTGCAAACGGATTGGAAGGGACGGCACTGGTTGAAATCTATGATGTGGACGGCGCTTTCGGAATCAATTCCCGATCAAGGCTAGTGAATATGTCTCTCCGAGGGGACATAGGATCCGGCGA
>JAUHWE010000802.1 GCA_030424825.1 Verrucomicrobiia bacterium | reverse complement strand
CGCCCTTGGCCGGAAGCTATCGCGGAGCGGGCGATCAGTTGGTAGCGCCCATGGGGCTCGTAGACACTCAACTCTCCATACACCATGGTCTCAACCCCGTTATCTAGATCGAAATCCAGCCCGGCGGCATTGCCTCGAAACATCACTACTGGAAGCTGGGCCCCTTCGTCCTTGAGCGTAAAGTAAAGATGCCCACTAGCTTGCCTCCTAAAGTTGGATACCTCGCCTTTAATCCATTCCGGGCCCACCGTCCCTTCCAGCAGCCTCTTTATTCTACGCGTGTATTGTGAAACCGTACAGGCTTCTTCTTCGCCAAATTGGGCCAGGAACGAATCGCTCATCGTGATTCCTCGACCATCGTTTTAGCCTTCAATCGAGCCCTAAGGTACCGCACTCCTAAGCTCAACGCTATGAACAAACTGACGGCCAACAGGATCAAGGTCACGTTACCCTTCAAAATGGCATCGCCAAAAACGACGAGACTGAGCGACAGAATTAAAGTCAGTGGAAGCGAAATCCCCATGTACCAAAGAAAAGGCATTCGAGCCAATCCGAGCAAATAATTCTGTAAGGGGAAAGGCATTCCTGGCGTAATTCTCAAAAGCACCGCAACGGTAACCATACTTTCCTTTTTCAACTCCGGCACGCTATAGCCAAATCGATGCACCAACCGCTCGAAGAGCGGCCTAAAAAGCTTGCCGGCCAAAAGCCATGACAAGGCCATGTTAGTTGCAAGCGCAGCCGCGCTACCGCCAATTGCAATCGGCATTTCGTAAATCGCCCCCGCTAAAAGGAGAAAAGGAGAAACCGGAGCCCATGCGCTGGGAAGAATCGCCATCGCCATGAAGAATGGAAGAGGGCCAAACCCGGCGATCCAGTCGACCGCCGGTTGAATGTCGATTTCGCTCAGCTCTTGTCGAAATAGCCAAGCCACTACAAACGCAATGAGGAGACCCAAAATTGCGATCCCAACGAAAGTCTTGATTCTAGCGGATGCCACTCCCACACTGCAATGTCGGCTGCAAAAATAATGGCAAAGCCAAAATATTAACAGAGGTCACCAGATACAGCACCAACGCCCATTTCAATTCGTAGTGAGCAAATGACGACGTTTTTCGCGCTTTCCCGTTGCAATTCTTTAGCACGTTTTTAAACCTTTACCTAACAAATGGGTAGTAATTCGAGTTTTGGCACTTTTCTCGTAATCGACGATGACGAAAGTCTGCGTACACTGCTCGATCTGATTTTGAGCTCCGCAGGATTTGACTCAATATGCGTAGGCACCTCAGAAGAAGCGGTCAATGTCCTCAAAAATGACGAGGGAAACATAACCGGAATCCTCCTTGACCTTAATCTAGAAAATTCCAGGGGAGAGGATTTCCTCGACCAAATACTCACTTTCAATTCAGACCTTGTCGTCTTTATGATAAGCGGATGTCTCAGTGAGGAAATAGAGGAACGCATTGGCGACCGGCCAATCGATGGAATTCTAACGAAGCCCTTCCAAACCGCCGAACTCATTGAGGGGATCAAACGTGCGGTTGAAAAACGGCAGGAACTTATTACTTCACGCGAAAGTGCTTAAGTGCTTGCCCGTTTGTCCGCCTTCGTAAGGAACATCAAAATACAGATTCTCATCGTTGAACGCTGCCTCGTCGATTAAATGACTCGCCGCATCCTCGACTTGAGGATTTAATAGGGACTCCTTTTCCGCCTTCTCTCGCAATTCGCGGAGATACGGAAACGTGCGTTCCATGATATTCTGTGGATAGAGCGGTTCCATGCTCGAAGTTAGTAGATTCCATTCATCTAGACACTAT
>JAUHWE010000140.1 GCA_030424825.1 Verrucomicrobiia bacterium | reverse complement strand
ATGCATCTAGACGGCCTCCCTTGTATCCAGAAATAGAACCATAGGTGACACCTATAATTAGCGAGATGAGAGTGGCTAGAAAACCTACACCGATAGAAAGTCGCCCACCCTGCATAATTCGGGCCATTAAATCGCGTCCGTGGCTATCTGTTCCAAAAAGATACAGATCATTTGATTTTGAATAGGTGGTTCCTTTGATTTCGAAGGGGAGTCCATCTTCCATTAGAGCCAGCGTTTCGGATGGCAAATTGCTATTTCGGTCTGTCAGATCCGCACGGGATACTTGCTGGATATTGCCATTGCTGTCCTCGTACTCCAATATCTCGGCTAGTGGCGGGGATGCTCTAAGTGATCTTTGCTGTTTCTCAGGTGAATAGGGGTGAAGTAGCGGGCCCAAGTAGCAAAACATCGATATGATCGCGAAAATCCAGAAACTAACTACAGCGAGGTGATTCTTTCGAAGCCGGTCTGCTGCGTCTGCCCAAAGGGATCTTGGTTTTTCCGGGATCTTTTCCACTGTTTCGATCGAGAGTGCTGAGCGAGGTGAGGCCATTTTGTCTATCCCTTGCGAATACGTGGATCCAAGAGAGTTTGGCAAATGTCCACTAGGAGGTTCGCCAATATGATGAGGGTGGCGTAGAATATGGTTGTTCCTAGAATCATAGTGTAGTCACGATTCAGTGCGGCGTCTATAAAGTATCTCCCGAGACCTGGAATTTGAAATACGGTTTCAACGACAAAAGATCCACTTATCATTCCTGCCAGAGCGGGGCCTAGGTAGGAAACGACCGGCATGATGCCACCGCGTAGCGCATGTTTAAGCACAACGGTCTTCTCCTCAAGACCTTTGGCTCGAGCCGTTCGAATATAGTCAAGGCCCATGGTTTCTAGCATTCCGCTACGAGTTAGGCGAGCGATGTAGGCCGCATAGGCCAAGCCTAGAGTAAGCGCTGGCAGAATTCTATCTTGGAATGAGAACCAGCCTGCCACATTGAACCACCCCAACCAAATTCCAAATACAAGTCCAAGGATGGGACCTATGACAAACGTCGGCATGCATATCCCGATCATAGCGAAGCTCATCGGAGCATAGTCTAGTCCCGTGTTCTTTTTCGCTGCGGCGATGATTCCCGATGGGATTCCGATTAATAGAGCGATCGTTAACGCAAGGAGCCCTAGTTCGAGCGAAACAGGAAAAGACTCGGCGATGATTTCGTTTACTTCTCTGCCTTCTTGCTTGAAGGAAAGCCCGAAGTCGAAGGTTGCGAGCTTCTTTAGGTAGATAAAGTATTGTGTGAGAAGCGGCTTGTCTAATCCGTAGTATTCTTCGAGCTGCTGTCTGGTTTCCTCCCGCATCTCCCGGTCTTCACTGAACGGATCGCCAGGCGCGTTCATGATGAGAAAGAACGTCAGCGTGATAATAACCCAGATCGTGGGAATCGCTTGTAGAAGTCGGTTGAGGATAAACCTGAGCACAATAGCGAATTAGTGAGGGAAATATTAAGTCAGCGGATACAATACTTTAATTGAACAACTATTTTTCGAAATACAGGTATTTGAAATTATGCATGTCCAATTGCTTCGCATGATAGCCCTTCAGACGCTCGTCGATTAGGTAAGGCCGTCGATACCAGTAAATGGGAATGCATGGCAACTCGTTTAAAAGAATGTTTTCGGCTTTTTCGAAGTGCTTGTAGCGTTCTTCTAATGAGCTAGACAATTGGGCTTTCTTGAGCAACGCGTCAAATTCCGGATTGGACCAGCCAGTATCATTGAGGCTATCGTTCTCTTCCGTCTGCCAGATATCGAGAAACGACCCTGGGTCCATAAAGTCTCCAACCCAGCCAGCACGAGCGACATCGTAGTCCATTCGATTCCTTGTTTCCAGATAGACTTTCCACTCTTGGTTATAAAGTTCGATATCTAGGTTGAGAGTCTCTTTCCACATCTGCTGAATCGCCTCGGCGATCGCCTGGTGGCCTGCGTGGTTGTTGAAGAGAATTTGCTTCAAGGGAAAGTTCTTACCGTTTGGATAACCCGCTTCAGCGAGAAGCTTCTTCGCCTTTTCTGGGTTGTATTCAAGAATAGGATCCGGATTGTAGTTTTCGAAACCGGGAGGAGTGTAGGAAGTGGCAGGCGTTTCTCCTCGACGAACCACGTCACCGGTAATGGACTCACGGTCAATCGCGTAGGATAAGGCCTGCCTAACCCGCACGTCGTTCATTGGCGGCCTCGTGGTATTGATCATGTAGTAGTACACGCTTAGTACCGGATCGTTGCGATAATAGGGTTTGTCCTTGACGGACTCTATCGCTTCGGAGGGGAGCTCGAGCGTTTTGTGGAGCTGTCCGTTCAGGAAGGAACGATACTCGGTGTGGATATCTGCGGTCGGAAAGAAGTAAATCTGCTTCAGCTTTACGGTATCCGCATCCCAATAATGCGGATTCTTTTTCACCTTAATGATTTGATTGACCACCCACTCGTCTAAAATGAACGGACCGCTTCCAACGTAGTTACCTGCACGGGTCCATTTTGAAATGCGGCTATCTATGGAGCCGTGTGCTTCAATGGTGTCCCTATGGACCGGATACCAAGAATGATGGGCTAGCATACTGAGGAAGTGAGGAGACGGCCCGACGAGATCGAATTGAAGTGTGTGGCTATCAAGTACCGAAACCCCAACTTCTGAAAAATCGGTTATGTCTCCCTGGTGGTAGGCCCGGGCATTCTTCATGATATATAGCATCGGAGCAAATTCGGCTGCCAGCCCTTTGGAAAGAATCCGGCGAAAGCTATAGATGAAGTCCTCCGCCACAATGGGGTCTCCATTGGACCACTTGGCGTTTTTTCGAATGTGAAAAACCCATTGTTGTGCATTGTTCTTGCTTTCCCAGCTCTCAGCCAATCCAGGATCTGGCAAGTTGTCATCCGTTTTGTGTCTTCCGATTAATCCTTCCATCAACGCCTGTACGACCGTTGCGTCTGGATGGCCAGTTGACAGGTGGGGATCGATGGACTCCGGTTCGGATCCGTTCCCGTAAAGCAGGATTCCTTGTTCGATCGCCTCATCTGCGTTTGGCATTTTACTACCGCATCCGTAAAGGAAAACGGCCGCCGCAATTAGGAAAGGGAATTGTATTACACGTTGGTTGATTTTCATTGGAAGGCCAATTGGATACGGATTCGTCTTGGCAATAGTCCTTTGATTTCCAGATTAGCGGTACAATCGGAAAATCCTCGAGAAGGATAGACTCAGCTTCCGATAAGAGACTCATTCGCTTCGCAACCTCTCTTTCTGCTGCCGCTTGTTCGAGCAGCTTGTCGTATTCACTGTTTTTCCATCGAGCCCGATTCTTGGTGTTACTGCTGTTCCAAAGCTCTAGAAAGGTAGTCGGA
This sequence comes from Verrucomicrobiia bacterium, assembly GCA_030424825.1. Classification (GTDB taxonomy): domain Bacteria; phylum Verrucomicrobiota; class Verrucomicrobiia; order Opitutales; family Opitutaceae; genus Pelagisphaera. The sequence continues at coordinate 5,962 of JAUHWE010000140.1, read as the reverse complement.
TCCTCGTAGTCGCCCGTCCATGAGAGAAAAGAAATTTCGAAATTCCCGGAATTGAGTGTTGAGAAGACGGTCTTGGCTTCCATATTGAGTATATCAACGCGGATACCGAGCGACTCCTGCCACATGGCTTGAATGGCCTCTGTGATCGCCCGCGACGCCGGGCTATTGCTAACGATGAGGGTCAAGTTGGGGACGTCTGTAGAATTAGGATACAGCTGGCTAAATAATTTCGCCGCCAAGTCGGGATTGTAGCTTTCACTTTTTGGGGGAATATAGTCATCTATTTCATCCGGAGTAAATGAGGTCGCGTCTCGTCCTGAACGCAGGATGTCTCTGGAAAGCGATTCTTTATCGATGGCGAGGGCAAGTGCCTTGCGTAGACTCGCGTCCGATAGCAAAGGAGAACTTGTATTGAAAATCAGGTAGGAAGTGGCAAGAAACGGATCAGATTTTTGAAAACTGGGCCGCTGTTCCGAGAAATCAATTACTTCGGGAGGTATCTTGTCCGTAATGTGTAATTGCCCGGCTCTAAAGGCTTGGTATTCAATTTGGGCATCTTCGTAGGGGAAGAACGTGATTCCGTTCAGGATCACGTTTTCCGAATCCCAGTAGTGGGGGGACTGGCTCGTTTCCAAAAATGAGTTGCGAGTCCATTGATCCAATACAAAGGGTCCATTTGAAACGATTCGATCCTGGGTAGCCCATCGGGTCGATCGGCTCAACCAATCCCCGTATTTTGTAATCGCGTCTGCAGGTATTGGCAACCATGCGAAATGCTTTAGTTTCTGCAGGAAATGTCCGGACCCTTTTTCTAGGGTGATTTCGACTTCAAGCTCGGATGGCGCCTTTATCCCGACTAGGCTGAACGAATCAATCTTTCCTTGAAAGTACGATTGGGCGTTTTCCAGATCGAAAAACATTTCGGGGTAGATAGCGCCGAATTTCGGGTCGATTGCCCGCTGGACGGATCGAACGAAGTCGTTAGCGGTGACAGGAGTTCCGTCAGACCAACGAGCATCGTGGCGCAACTGGAAATTGTATTTTCGCCCATCGTTGGAAACCGTCCACGTCGCAGCGACACCAGGTGCGATTTTTTGGGGCGAATCGGGGTCGTGAGAAACCAGACCTTCGAATAGAACATAAAGTATGTGAGCTTCGGATACCGTAGCGGCAATGTGTGGGTCTAGCGAACTAGGTTCCTCGCCGTTTCCGAGAAGAAGGATTCCTTCTTCTGCCGCGATAGTCGTGTTTGCTTTGCGTTTTGAGCAGCCGGAAAAAACGAGAATTCCAGAGAGCGCTAAAAATGAGAAAAGTCGTAACATCGTGAGATTAAAAATCAGTCCGCTTTGAAAACGAGGCAACTAGCGTGCGCGGCCGCCCCTTCGCCGCGGCCAATTGAGCCAAGCCCTTCGTTGGTGGTGGCTTTGATGCCAATTTGGCTGGGTTTGATTCCCGCATTCTGGGCTAAACGATTCTTCATGTCCTCGACCCTCGAGGCGATCTTGGGTTTCTCTGCGATTAACGTCGCATCAATATTTCCGATAGTGTATCCTTCTTTTCCAATTGAAGAGGCAACTTCCTTGAGAAGCTCTTGCGAATCAATGTTTCGGTACTTGAGGTCTGTATTCGGGAAATAGTGACCAATGTCAGGAAGACCCGCGGCGCCTAGAAGGGCATCGCAGATGGCGTGAGTGAGGACATCAGCATCGGAATGGCCGTCGAGACCGTAGGGAGTGTCGAACGAGACTCCTCCGAGCACCATGGGACGACCCTCTTTGAAAGGATGAATGTCGTACCCTTGCCCAATACGAATGGAAGGACGGGACTTTCTATCGTTCACAATGGAAGCAGAGTTGAAGGTGAGTACGGGTCATCGCAAGTTACCTGGCTTCATCCGGTGCGGCGTTAGGCAAGAACGCTCGCGCGGTTTTTAGGAGTGGAAAATTGGGATGGGTTAATCTTCTCATTATCCGGATTATAGCTAAGAGATCCAATCTAGGTTTCCTCTTGCGCAGTACAACCAATATTCCGTTCGGCGTTTCCTCGGGAAACCGAGAGACCGTTTCCTCAATCGTCCAGCGGTGCGGAACGCGCGCGTCTTGATTGGCTGTTTGTATGAGGTCCAGAAGGGAATCTTTTGTGAAGACGTGAAAGTGAATGTTGATAATGTCTTTTCGCGAGGTGGCGAGTCTGTAGGATTGAGCGAGTTCATCCCGTTTTCTACGACCATCTTCCGGAGAGTCGCCGGGCGAAAATTCAGACCAGTCTATTCCATAGACGAAGTCCTCGATGTGGGTGGGGTCGGTATCGTCCACATCGTTCAGGAAGTCCTCGATCATATGTGCGGCGGAAGTGGCTTCCCGAGGATTGTCGAAGGTGAAATGCTTGTCTGGGACGACCATGTAGACGATGCCTCCCGGCTTTAGCACGCGATGCCATTCGCTAAGCGCCTTAACCGGATTGGCGGTATGCTCTAGTACGTGTGACGAAGCGACGTAGTCAAGGGACTCATTGGCAAACGGGAGTTCGGTGGCTTCGCCAAAGTACTGGGCATGAGTAGGTTCGTTTGCATAGGTTTCGAACTTGTCGACGTAAATGGGCTGGATGCCGGGGATGGGGCTTTTGAAGGCGCCAATCTCCACCCCAAGGCCGCGACACCATTTGCTTGCTGCCGTTTCGCTTCTCATCTGCATTTCAAATGGTTGAAAAGAAACTCGAACAGGGGGATGTCCCGAGCGGTTGTCAGTTTCGGATTGAGCACATCCGTTTTGATAAGCGAGACGGGGGTTTTACTCGCTTCAATGGCAGAGAGATCGTCCGTGATGAGTTCGCCGCTCTCAATCGTGTTTCGATAGGCTTCCATTAGGATTGAAGACTTGAATCCTTGGGGCGTTTCCATCGCCCAGAGATTTGTTCGGTCAATGGTTTTGAGAATGTATCCATTGTCCAAGGATTCAGTCTGCTTTACCGTGTCGGTTAATGGGCGAGCGACACTGGCTGCTCCGGAGATTCGTGCCGCGTTGGCCACGGCATCAATCGTTGTGGGATCGATGAAAGGGCGGGCGCCGTCGTGTATCAGAACCACTTCGCATTCTGGGTCTACTTGAGACAGGCCAGCCCAAACCGAGTCTTGGCGTTTTTGGCCTCCCTTTGCCCATTCGATCCGGTTGATTCCTTCTCGTGGAATTAAAGGTTCGATGGACTGTTTCTGCGTGTCGTCGCGATAGACAATTATTACCGAATCGACCGATTCGCATTTGGCGAAGGAGTCGATTGAATAACCCAGAATGGGCTTTCCGCAAATCGGAAGGAGGATCTTGTCGGTTGTGGCGTCCCCCATGCGGCGCCCGGAGCCACCGGCTAAGAGAATCGCAGTTGCGAAGGGCGGCAGTGGTTTCATTTACCTAGTTGAGAATCGCAAATCGAGTAGGTTGAACGATGCTATCGCAAGTCCCCGAGAATGGATTTCACCACCGATTCGGGATCCTTGGCTTGGTAGATTGGACGGCCTACTACGATGAAATCCGCCCCTTGCGCGGCGGCGAGTCGGGGAGTCATAATTCTCTTTTGATCCCCCGCATCTGCGCCGGGAGGACGAATCCCTGGGGTGACCAGTTTGAATTGGCTGCCATGGGCCAATTTTACCTGGGCTGCCTCGTGGGGAGAGCAGACGAGTCCGCTCATTCCGGCCTCGCCTGCCAGTGCGGTGAGAGCGGACACTTGCGCGGCTGCGGTACGGTTGACACCGATTCCAGCGAGCGCTTCGTCATCCATCGAGGTAAGTACAGTGACTCCAAGGAGCTGGAGTTCGGGCTTATGTTCTCGCTGCGACTTTACTGCCCGTTCCATCATCTCCTTGCCGCCGCAAGTGTGAAGGGTCAGCATATCGATGGGCAGTTCGCAAACGGAGGCGACTGCTTTAGCGACGGTGTTTGGGATGTCGTGGAGTTTCAGGTCGAGAAACACCTTTTTCCCGAGATCCGAGATTTCGCGGACATAGTCGGGGCCGTATTTCGTAAACATCTGTAGCCCGATCTTTACCCAAGTGAGACTGTCGCCGGATCGCTTGACCAGCTGGATCGCCTCGGATCTATCATCGATATCCAGAGCGAGAATCAATTCGCAGTTTCCTATTTGATCTACCATTTTCATTATTGGAAAATCAGAATGAAGTCCTTTTAACCGTTGTGGCAAAGGCAAACGGTGAGGAGCTGTTTGAGAGCTTGCGCAAATGCTCGGTAAAGGCACGGTTTCATGTTTGTTTCTGAGATCCCATGGAAATCGAAATCTCCAGTCCCGCAAAAATCAACCTAATGCTGGCCGTAACCGGACTCCGTGATGACGGGTTTCACTCGCTCACCAGCCTAGTGGCCCCGTTGTCGTTTGGGGACACGATTTTCATTCGGGTTAAAGCGGGCAAGACGGGCATTTCTCTAGAAACATCGGATCCGATTTTGCCCGAAGACGATCGGAATATTGCTTGGAGGGCGGCCGATCTGTTTTTGAAGCGATTTGGTCTCGACACGAGGGTGGAAATACGGATCGAGAAAAACATTCCCATAGGAGCGGGGCTGGGGGGAGGGAGCAGCAATGCAGCCGCTGTCCTGAAGGGGCTCGCGACGCTATTCGAGATTCAAGATGGCCCAGCGTTGAGAGATTTGGCGGAGAAACTAGGTTCGGATTGTCCGCTGTTTCTGAATCCGGAACCTTTGATAATGAGGGGGCGCGGGGAGGAGATTGAGCGCTTAGATGATGCGGCAAAGCAATCTTTAGCAGGGGAATCGCTGGTTTTGTTTAAACCCGCTTTTGGAATATCAACTCTATGGGCATACCAGTCGCTTGCTCGATTTGGGGAGTATGCTGAGGCCTCCGAAGCCGAAAAACGGCTGTCGGCCTGGAAAAAAGGAGCCCTTTCACTAAGCGAACTCTTGTTTAACAGCTTTGATTCGGTGGTGGGGCGAAAGTATCCTAGTATTCCTTTAATGCTGGAATCCATTCGCCAAAAAACGGGTGTTTCCTGCTTGATGTCGGGGAGCGGAAGTGCCTGTTTTGCCTTATGTAATCAGGCAAACGAGGCGGGCATTCGGGGCCTCGTTGCCGAATATTGGGGAGCGAGCGCATTTTTCCGGTCGACTCGCATCGCAGATATAGGATTGACGAGGACAAATGGGCTTTCATTTTAGAGCGCAGCGAATAGGCGAAATTTAATTGTAGAGCTTAGGTTTTGTCGCTTTGACGCATTTAGAGTCGATGGAAACTAGGAACGCAGAGGAAGTTGAGTACAAGGGGATAGCTGCATCGCCGGGTATTGCCCATGGGCCTGTGTCGCTTTTGCGGGAGAAAAAAATTTCCGTCCCCAAGTATAAAGTCTCGTTGGACCGGCTGGAGAAAGAAACCCAACGGTTTGAGAATGCGCTAATTGCCACTCGGGAGCAGATCCAAGCAATTCGGGACGAAGTCAAGAAGAGCCTTGGCGAAGACGAAGCCAGAATTTTTGATGCCCATTTGCTCGTACTCGAAGATCAGGCCCTCATTGGGGAGACGATTCGAGAGATGGAGACTACTCAGGAAAATGTGGAATCCTGTGTTTGGAGGGTGGGGAATCGATATATCGATGCCTTTGGGCAGATTGACGATGAATACCTGCGTGAGCGTGCGGGTGACATCAGCGATGTTTTGCGGCGGCTTATTAGTAACCTGACGGGCCAGTCGCTCGGAAACGCGGATGGCCCTGACGATAAGCATATTGTAGTTGCCTACGACATCGCTCCGTCGGACTCAGCTACCATCAACAAGAACCATCTGCTTGGTTTTGCAACTGATGCGGGCGGGAAGACGAGCCATACGGTTATTGTTGCCCGATCCATGAACATTCCGGCCGTCGTGGGGCTTGGAAACGTTTCGGAAAAAATTAAGCCAGGCGACATTGTTTTGGTGGATGGCTTTGAGGGGAGAGTGGTGG
>JAUHWE010000139.1 GCA_030424825.1 Verrucomicrobiia bacterium | reverse complement strand
GGACACAGATGAAAATAGACCTCAACTTCTGCAAATTGCAGAAACCTGCAAGGAACTGCTTCAGGACGACTTTTTGTGCTTCGGGCATCAAACTGCGGTTGAAGTGGTATCCTGCCTTTTAAAAGAACAAGGGCTCTCTCTCGCCACTGCGGAAAGCTGCACAGGCGGACTCATTTCCGACACGTTTACCGATCTGCCTGGCTCTTCTGAGTTTTTCTTTGGAGCAATTGTAAGCTATAGTGATCAATCTAAAATTGGCTTGCTAGATGTGCCTGAGGAATTGATACAAAAATACTCTGCGGTTAGTGAAGAGGTTTCCATCGCAATGGCAATGGGCGCCGCCAAGAAACTGGAAACGGATTACGCCCTCAGCGTAACAGGATACGCGGGCCCCGATGGAGGCACTGAAAAGGACCCCGTGGGAACTGTCTACATCGGCCTTCATTCCCCTAAACGAACCCTTTCTCGACGTTTCAGCTGGAAGAGCGGACGCTTAGCCACCAAGAAAAGGGCCCTGCACGCCGCTCTAGACCTCCTACGTAGGGAACTTCTTTCTAATAAAAGAGACCTATCTGAAACTCAAGAGGACATTAATGTGCAAAGGAGTCGCGCATAAATGGATGAATTAATTACAGACCAGCTCGGTCGCCCGTTGAGAGATCTTCGGATCTCAGTGACCGACCAGTGCAATTTTCGCTGTGCCTACTGCATGCCGAAAGAGGTTTTTGGCCCAGACTATGCGTTTTTGCCAAAAGTCGAGATCCTAACAAACGACGAGATTCTAACACTGGCTCATAGTTTCGCTGAGTTAGGTATCGAGAAAATAAGGCTGACTGGTGGGGAACCTTTACTCAGAAAAGACCTGATTTCACTGGTTGCCCGTCTAGCGAAATTAGCTCTCGTTAAGGACCTTTCCCTCACAACCAATGGAACCATGCTCCCGAGATTCGCTAAGGATCTCAAAGAATCCGGTCTCAGTCGGATCAATGTCAGTTTGGACGGCCTCGACCCAATTGTCTTTAAACGGATGAGCGGGGGTCGCGGCGAGCCGAAGGCTGTATTGGACGGCATTGAAGCAGCTCGAAAGGCAGGTCTTGAAATCAAGGTGAACATGGTTGTGAAAAAGGGTGTGAACGAAGGAGAAATACTTCCGATGGTTCGCTACTTCAGAGACAGGCGAATCACACTCCGCTTCATCGAGTATATGGATGTGGGTAACTCGAATCAATGGAGTTCAAACGACGTATTATCCGCTAGGGAAATCTTGGATACAATAGAGAAGGAATTTAAATTCCAGCCAATCGATCCCAATTACAAGGGTGAGGTCGCTGCTCGCTATCGATACTCTGATATCCCCGCAGAATTTGGCCTTATAAACTCGATTACAAAGCCGTTTTGCTCGGATTGCAATCGTGCCCGACTTTCCGCAGACGGGCAACTCTTCACCTGCCTTTTCGCCGCATCTGGCCACGACTTGAAGAGCGTTGTGAGATCAGGAGCTAGCCAACTGGAATTGACTGAATACATCTCCCGTATCTGGAAAGCGCGTAAAGATCGCTACTCCGAAGAGCGATCCGCAACTACAGGTTCCAAAAAGAAAATCGAAATGTCCTATATTGGAGGCTAGTAGAAGAGCGTCCTATCCCTTGCCGCTTAGCCCAAAATAGTTCAATAGCCAGACCTCTTTCCATACCCGGTACCGACCTTCCCAGGTAATTCTTCCCATTTCCTCTTGCAAGTGGTGGGGAACCAAAAAGCCCGCTTCGATATTTATTCGCTCTAGTACACCTTGCTGCTGATTGATATCATCAATCGGATCAATCTCGTATTTTTCTAGTTCGAACCCTTCGATCCGTTTCGTATGGGCCTTGAAAAGCCGAGACACACTTCGAGTCCAAGGCTTGCGGCAAACATCCCAGCTGTCCGGATAATAACCACCGTATGGCGTATTCAGATTATCGGTAATAAAGTGCTCACCATCGATAGACTCTGACGTAAAGGAGATACAATGGCTAATCAAACCATTACTCTGAGGGACAAACAGGATTTGGGCTCTTATCGTTCCCGTTGCATCTTGGTAGACTGAAGATCGTATATCGATTTCGTATCCAACATTGGCTATAAGTGCTTGTTCTTTTTTGAATTTGTTTTTCCGAAGCCAATGCCTCAGCTCGATTAGCTTTTTCTGCGCTGGCCATTCTTCACCAGAAGTGTTGTTGCGAAATCGAGGAAACAAGGGCATATTGCTTTGGCTCATCGCGCTGATTGCGACCCAAGTGTAAAGCGTTTCCAGCAAAAGCCAGAAAAGGAAGAATATTATCGCTAAAGCCCAAAAAGGACGATCAGCCCATTCCATCTTGTCCACTAGAAAGGCAAGTCCAACCGATACACACAACCAGCGTGCCCAACGATTCATCACACCAAGCACTAGCGAGTTGAGTTTGCTGTTGGCATAGCTCAGAGCAATTGAAAGAACAATTAGTACAGAGACTACAAGTTGTCCGTCCACGGTAATGATTTCGTTAATACCCATTCGATTCGACGGTGTGTCGTTTCACGACCACCGGTTCAACTTAGACTCAATTGTTAATCTATCGCGTAAATTCGCTAACTAATGCCTATCACGTATAACGGACCGGCATGATCACGCAAAGGAAACTCTCCAGTGTCTTGAACACACCCGGGCTTACCTCGTCTTTGAGTTCAAAGAAAATCTCGTCTTTCGACAATGCCTTGAGGGGATCCATAAGGAAAGCGGGGTTGAACGCTACCTGGAGATCTGGGCCACTGTAATCGATCGCGAGCGATTCGTGCGACTCACCAAAATCCGGACTCGACGCGCTCAGTTCCATCAGGTTGTTGCTAATCTGGATCTTGACCGAATTTGACTTGTCGGTCGCGACCAATGCGGCACGGTGGATCGACTGCAGAAAGAGCTCGCGCTCGACCTTGATCCTTTGATGCGTTTCTTTCGGAATCACCTGCTGGTAATTCGGGTAATTGCCTTCCACTACTTTGGAAACAAGCAGTATGTCACCGACAAACCCTTCCGCTTCGTCCTTGGTGTGAATCTGGAAAGCGACACGGCGATCATTGAAAGCAATCTTAAGGTTTTCGCCTTTATCCAAAAGTCGCGTCAGTTCTGAAACCGTTTTCGCCGGCAAGATGAGACTGCCGGAAAGCCCTTCTCCCACCTCCATGTCATGGTCGATTTTCGCCAAGCGACGGCCATCGGTAGCGACCAGGCTGAGCTTTCCTGAGCCGTCAGAATCCTCGGGCTCCGAAAACGTGAAGTAGACGCCATTTAGCATGTACCGCGTCTCGTCCGAGGACTGAGCGTAAGAAACGCTTTTCAGCATGCTCGCCAGATTGGACTGCTCGATTGTAAACGATCGATCATCGGCAAATTCGGGAAGCGCCGGAAACTCATCCCGGCTAATTCCCATTATTTTGAACAGCGATCCACCAGAAGCGATCTTGACTTGGTTGTTCGCGGAAGCCTCGACTTTGACGTCGCTGTTCGGAAGCTCCTTGATGATCGTTGCCAAGCGTTTGACTGGCAGCGTGATAGCACCGGCCTCCTCGACATTCGCTTTGATCCGAGCACAAATCCCAAGATCGAGATTGGTCGTGGTCAACGAGAGCGTTTCCCCATCGGCTTCGATCAGCACGTTGCTGAGGATCGGCATGGACGCTTTGGATCCGACGACGTTTAGGACTTGCTGAAGGCCGTTGCTGAAATGATCGCGGTGGATTTTGAATTTCATTGGGGTGTAATTAGGAGTAATTTCTAGTTACTGACAATTCGAATGAATAGGGAATTAATATCTAAATTAGATTATCTTTATTACTATGCTCTGTGAATTAGTGGAATAACAGGCGTAAGCGTCTGAATGCGAGCAATTAATCTGGTTTTCAAAATGTTGATTGCGGTCCTGTTTTCTGGGTAGTTAACATTAACATGTTAAGAAATTTCTCGATTTTTCGCTTTATTTTGAGGTTTTTCACGAGTTGTTCTTAGGCGAATGCGTGCTCATTTTGGGCGTTCTTTGCGTCGAATACGCTGAACCATCATGATATGGCGAACAACGCCGTAGAACAAATAGCCGAGGAAAGTAAGCACGAGAGCGTACTGCCGGTACAGGTAGACGAAGGCAGCGATGGTCAGCATCAGGATGAAGGTCCTGAGACGAACCTTCGTGTTCCAATCCACGCTCTTAAAGCTCGGATAACGGATGGGGCTGATCATCAGGTACGAGATGAAAACCATGAGAATGGGTAGAGCAATGGCCCATCTTTGAAGGTCGTGCTTGTTGATTACGAGGACGAGGGTGGCAATCATACCCGCAGCAGCCGGAACAGGTAGCCCGATAAAATCGCTGTTGGACCGGTCAATATTGGCTGGGTAAATAAGGGGATGGGTTATCACATTGAACCGGGCAAGCCGAACGCCCGCGCTCAGTAGATAGACGAATCCGAGAAACCAGCCGATGTTACGGAAAAAGAGACTCTCCTCTGGATTCAGGATTAGAAACATGACCATCAGTGCGGGTGCGACTCCGAACGAGACCATGTCTACGATGGAATCAAATTCTTTACCGAAGAGTGATTCGCGGCCTCCGAGCCGAGCGACGCGTCCGTCAAGGGAATCGCAAACCATACCACCTAGAATAAACAAGACCGCTTCGGTATAAAGCTGAGCGGGATTCTCAAAGGGATCGTCCAGCATTACATTGTAGCGAGCCTGGATGCATTTCATGATCGCCATGAATCCGCAAAACAAGTTCCCGGCGGTAAACAGGTTGGGCAGCAGGTAGATACGGCTAGCTTGGGAAGTGTCGATTTTCGACATTCCTAGGTCCTTTTTGTGCTTGGAGCTCAAATCAATGGGATCGTGTGAGGGTTTCGAGGTACTTCCAGAAAGAAGAGTGCTGCTCAACCAGCTGTTCTTCCGAAATAGGAAGTTTCGTCCTAAATATAAAGTCAGTTAGCGTGTTCTTATGGAGAATGCACACCGTGTGCAACGTGATCCCATCTCTCTCGAAGTACAGCCGATATTCTCCTGATCTGAGTCGATAGACCGTTTTCTTTCCGCGTGAAAAGCTACCAAGAGGCTCCCTCGGGTTGTTCAACTGCGACTCCGATAGCTGGCTAAGCGGCCCGATTACCTCGAGTTGCTCGAGGGTTTCGAGCTTCTTGAGCTCCGCTAGGCACTGGTCGCTAAAAGTGACTTGAAACATGTAATGATAGATGAACTTGAGAAACGTTTGATGCCAATGCGTTTTCGACGCAATAACGGACTGTGCGTTTTAGAACCGATACTCAAGAGCATTTGGTGGTTCAAAGCGGCTTGCTGAGACGGCCTTTGTAGCTTCGAGCAAGCTCAATGTTGGCCTCCATCGCCCCCTCTGTATTCTGACTCCGAAGCAACGGAGTGGGGCTGCCATTAGCGATGAGGATCTCTAGAACCTCCATTTGCAGCAAGTTGATCAGTAGGGCCCCGGCAAGTGTAGATGTCGGCCCCGCCGATTGTTCGCGACCCGGCAATGCTACGATCGCATCTCCCATCGTGCCACAATTGTCGAGAGTGTAGTCAGCGACTTCATACAGTTTCTCACCCGAAGAGTGAGTAGTCCGCACCTGACGGGTCATCGTCATCGATGTGAGCGCGATCACAGTAAGACCTTTTTCCTTGGCATATTCAGCAATCTCTATCGGGGAACAGTTCTTCCCAGAATTCGAGATGACAATGATAAACTCCCCGGCCTTGAGCCCGTGATTACGATCGTAGCGGGCCGCTAGAGCTCTTCCGTACCCTGGCAGATTTTCGATAAATCCGCCGGTTGTATCTAGGATGGCACTCACGCAAACCAACCCGCCGGCTCGCCCCACCATTTCGCGACCAATAATTTCCGAGTGGCCACTACCAAAGGTATGAATGACCCCTCCGGCTGCGACGGAATCGGCAATTAAGGGTGCCAGAGTCTCAATCGTCGATTGATTTTCTAGATATACTCGATCGAGCAATGAAAGGCTCGTTTTTAGATAGCTTTCTTTCAGCATAGAGATGGTTTAGGTGTAAATTGAAAGGACTCGTGAAATTCTCTGAATTTTCATTTTAGAAATTGCGGTAATCCCGTCGCTTTGCAATAAGCCAATTCAACAGCCCGTTGTTTCTATACAAAGGAGGTGTGCCCTAAAACGATTAACCGAAGAATATTATGACAGATGTTTCGGCCATGAGCCAACTCGATCAACTAAAGCAATTCACAACTGTTGTCGCGGATACTGGTGATTTCCAGACTATCAAGGAATTTGCTCCTCAGGATGCAACCACGAACCCCACCTTAATCCTAAAAGCGGTCGAAAAAGACGAGTATGCCAGTCTCGCAGATAAAGCAGTGGCTAGTTGCCGCGGCAGTGGATTGCAGGGTCAAGCGCTGGTGGACGCGGTGGCGAGTGAATTGCTCGTTTTGTTTGGTATAGAGATTTTGGATATAATTCCAGGAAGAGTATCTACTGAAGTGGATGCTCGTCTTTCCTATGATACGGAAGGCACCATTGCTAAAGCTCGGGAGATCATTCAACTCTACCGATCCAAGGGCGTAGATTCCGACCGGATTTTAATTAAGATCGCGTCAACTTGGGAAGGAATCAATGCAGCCAAGGAATTGGAAAAAGAGGGTATCCATTGTAACCTCACCTTACTGTTTTCTTTGGTTCAAGCCGTACATTGTGCGGAGTCTGGAATTACCTTAATCTCTCCGTTTGTCGGCAGGATCATGGACTGGTTTAAAGGTAAAACAGGCAAGGAGTTTTCACCACAGGACGACCCAGGAGTGCAGTCGGTCCAGAGCATCTACAACTATTATAAAAAGTTTGGATTCACAACTGAGGTCATGGGAGCTAGTTTCCGAAACAAGGGAGAAATCATAGAGCTTGCTGGATGTGATCTATTGACCATCTCACCGGGACTCCTCTCTGAGCTTCAGTCGAGCAGCGATAATATACAACGCAAATTAAGTCCCGAATCGGCTCAGAAAGAAGATATCGAGCGTATTGAGATTTCGGAGAAGTCCTTTCGTTGGCTAATGAGCGAAGATGCTATGGCCACGGAAAAGACAGCCGAAGGAATCCGAAACTTTGCCGCGGATATTCGGAAGCTTGAGACGATGATCCAAAACAAGCTTTCCTGAGCTTCCGCAAGGCCAGCACTTGCGCTGTGCCGCAGAGGTATTCTCAAAGTCATAAATCTTAGTAGGCCGAGTCGTTGACTCGGCTATATTAGGTTAGCGGCAGGTCAGCGGCCTCGCCCTACAGATTTTGAAAACCAAGAATTATGATGATAGGGAGTATAAGCAAATTCAGCTTAGAAAACGGCCTTAATTCGAGCCCATTCTAATGCACCGTCGAGGTCGCTGAACTCGCCGTCCAGCTGAGCCTCGTATGCCTTGTCTAGGATTTGCTTGAATTCAGGACTGGGCTCCATTCCTTTATCGATAAGATGACGCCCGAGCAGCAGTGGTTTTGGAACCGAATCCTTCAGCTCTAGTTCGCAGATTCGTATTTTAAAATCAGCGAGGCGCTTTTCTTGAGCGCTAGAATTGAGTGGAGGCCTTCCCTTATGGTCCGCTAGCATTACCTGGCGAAGTTCCTCGGTCGTGGCAGGACTGATACGTCGAGAAAGTCTCCGGAGACTGGTATTTGAAGGAAAGGAATCGGGAAACGAGTTTAGAAAGTGATGGTTCTCAACCAGTTTTCTCACTTTCTCTCTAACCAATGTAGGGGCTCCGATTCGAGTGAGAATCGACTCCGACAACCAGCCGCTCTCTTGATCATGACCGGGACTGATCCAGCGGAGCTCGCCTCGCTTTTCCGCAAAACGGGTACAGCGTGCTTTACCAAGATCGTGACACATTACGGCGAACATCAAGACAGAGCGTTGTTGGTCGGAATAATTACGCCATTCCAGCGTATTGACCAGAGAATCAACACAATGTAACGTATGAACGAATACGTCTCCTTCTGGATGCCATTCTGGATCCTGAGGGAGTCGAAGGAGAGAATTGATCTCTGGGAAAAAGGATATCCACCCTGATTCTTTCAAGGCGACGAGACCTTTCGATGGCTGGGTGGACTGGGTTGCCCACTTGTTCCATTCGCCCCAGATGCGCTCTATCGCCAGCGTAGAGAATTCCCGTTTCATCTCCCGGCAAAGCTTCGCAGTGTCGGGATCAAGCGAGAAGCCGAAACGACCCGCAAACTGAATGGCCCGCAAAGCGCGAAGCGGATCTTCTGAAAACGCGGTACTGACAGCTCTCAGCAATCCATTGGCCAGGTCGTCCCGACCGCCAAAATAGTCGATTACGACGCCTTCATCGGGATCGTACTGGAGAGCATTGATGGTAAAATCGCGACGCTGGAGAGCCACTTTAGGATCCAGATTGATGTCGGTTTGAACTTTGAAGCCGCGATGACCCGTACCCGATTTGGATTCCGTTCGCGGTACGGTGAAATCGTATTCGGCTCCTTGGGTCCAAAGTTTGACGACGGCGAATGACTTTCCGACCAAGTCGGTTTTCCCTGCTTTCTTTAGAGTCTCAACGATGGCGTCTATTTCCAAGCCATACACTTCCACATCGAAATCGGTCGGAGCCACCCCTAAGAGAGCATCCCGAACGCAGCCGCCCACTAGCCTGCAGTTTCCGCCTTTGTCTTTGAGTAGAGACAGCGCTTTTTTCAGGCCCGACGGTATCGAGATCGAATAGCGGGTTGTTTGTCCAGATTCGGGCATTGGCGATAAGCTACGATTCGCTTTTGGAAAAAAGGAGGACAATCCAGCCGGCGATCAAACAGACTCCCCCGATTGGAGTAATGGGGCCAAGCACTTTCCATTGCGTGAGCGCTAGCCCATAGAGAGAGCCCGAAAACAAAATGATACCCGCTAACCAGAGCCACAAAGCAACCAGAGTGGATCGGTCAGGGCCTTGCCCCTTTAATGCCGATAGGAAATACAGGGCGACGGCGTGCACGAGATGGTATAACGCTGCGGTCTTCCAGACTTCGAGCTTTCCCTCCGCTACGAGCCGAGGCTCGAGCGCGTGGGCTCCCATGGCTCCCAGCCCGATCGCGAGGGCGGCTAAAATGGCCCCTATTATTCTGAAGTTCATAAGATGAGAATCAGGTGCTGTCGGGTTGGAATCTAGCTAAAAATGCATATGGGTGGAAAAGTCTAAATGATATGCCTGGTGATTTTGACGACCCGGGTGGGAGCTTTGAACAGCAATCCTTCGACGAGTCCGAAGTATAGAGATAGGCCTGAGTGCCGCATATACACAGTTAATTGACGTTTGACCTTCTTGGGCCCCCGTTCCAAA
>JAUHWE010000138.1 GCA_030424825.1 Verrucomicrobiia bacterium | reverse complement strand
CTGAGGGGGCGGGTCACAGCCAACGTTCAAGTACGAAAAATGTGGAAAGGGTAGTAGAGGATTCGCTCCTTGAAATCGAGGAGACTGAGGGTGAGAGAGGAGCCCTTGAGTCGCAGATTCTAGACGCTCTAGACGAGCGTGAGGCTCGGGCTGGAAAGACGGCCAACGACCACGCGATCGACGAGCAATTGATCGCAAATTTGGGATCGGGCAAGAACGACTACGGGGTGCTAGAAGAGCTTTTGCCGCAAATCGACTTTGATACGATTCCTTTGACGCAACCAAAGCGTGTCATGGCAAAGTGCAATTCCGAAGGGAAAGGGGTACTTCCGGAAGATGAAGGGAATACCTCTACGCCTCCATCCAGATCTTTGAAACGGAAGAAGAAACCCGCCTCGCTGCTGGACTCGTATTTCAAGGGACTGTAACGGAGGGATTGCGTTTAAGGATTCCTGACGACCTCGATTCCCTCGCGTTCGAAACGTATCCGGCGCTGTTTATAGAGGGAGCCCAGAGCTTGTTTGAAGGCTTTCTTGCTAACGCCAAAAACTGCTCTGATCTTGTCGGGGTCTGACTTGTCGTTGAAGGGGAGGTAGCCGCCTTCCTCAACCATCCGGTCAAAGATATCCTCTGCCAGAGGTAGCACGCGCCGGTAGCCTGCGGCATCTCGTCTCAGGTCAATCTTCCCATCGGGACGAATTTCCTTGATGTACCCCTGAAACGATTGCCCGTATTCAAGCGGCTCCGACAATTCACTCTTGTAGAGTAATCCGGTGTGCGAATTCTCGATAATCGCCCGATATCCCATAGGGGTTTCCTCGGCCACGAGGAGCTGGACGGGATCGCCCGCCTGAAAGTCCGCTTCGGTCAGGTTCCAATGGCGATTGAGGCGGGCGCTGGCAACGATGCGATCATTCTGGTCGTCGACCAATACATAAACGATGATTTTCTGACCCGGCCGAACGGTTGTTTTCTGTTCTCGGAATGGGAGGAGGAGGTCTTTTTCCAGCCCCCAATCGAGAAAGGCGCCGATTCGCTCGTTGACTTCCAGGACCTCAAGGTAGGCAAACTGCCCGGCTTGAACCTTTGGCGATTTAGTCGTGGCAATGAGTCGGTCTTCCGAGTCTCGGTAAAGGAAAACATCGACAACGTCGCCTACCTTTGCCCAGTCCGGGACGAGGTAGCCGGGCAGCAATATCTCCCCGAGGTTCTCTCCGTCGAGGTACACACCTTGGGGCGATTCTCTCAATAGATTGAGCCGATTCTGTTTTCCGATTTGGGCCATAAAAAAGAAGGACGCTAGCGGACTCTCGGGGGAATGGGAGCAAAAAGAAGGGAAACTACGGTTTTCAGTAGGTGGGCAGGTAGCTGCCCATCTCCGAGGACCCGTTTCTATTAGCTAGGGGTGACTGCATGTCTTGATGCAGTGGCTAGCGAGGCATTTCTGGTTTTTGGACTGTAGCAGGGGTATTTCTTGATCGCCCACTCGGCCTGTGGTCGCGTCTATGAAAAGAACGAACCCACTGACCAGTGGGAGTCTGTGACTAGTTTCGGGGCATTGCCCCCAGCCAGATAAAAGAAGCGAAATGCGGCATTGCGCGAGCGCAAGCCCTACGATTGGGTTCCTATTGAATATGACCTATGGATTGACCGTGATCGCCATTCTCGTGGCCGCATTTCTTGTGCGGCTATGGTTGTTTCGAGGTCCCTTTGCTGCTCCGGCTAAAGGAATCATCGACATGCATTGCCATACGGCCGGAATCGGCGAGGGCGGTAGTGGCGCTTGGATTTCGGAGGAATTGAGAAGCAGCTGGAAATTCCCGCTGTATCTCAAGATTTTCGGCAGCAGTCAATCGATGCTCAAGGCAAAGGGCGACGAGGCCATTCTGGAGATTGTTTCCCGCTCGGTGAAGGAATCTGAATATGTCGAAGGAGCGGTTATTCTGGCAATGGATGAACCGTATTCAATCGATGGAGAGATCGATCGGGCAGAGGGGGAAGTGTGTGTGCCAAACCGGTTCGTTGGCGAGTCCGTTAAGCAGTACGATAATCTCTACTTTGGGGCATCCGTGCATCCGAATCGAAAAGACGCGCTGATGGAGTTGGAGTGGTCCAAGCAGAACGGAGCCGTGCTTCTCAAATGGCTGCCAAATATTCAGAATATCGATCCGTCAAATCCCTCGTACAAGGGCTATTACGAGCAACTCGTGGCCCTCGATTTGCCGCTTTTGACCCACGTTGGCGATGAGGACTCGTTTTCCAAAACGAACAATGCCCTCGCGGACCCTCAGCTCCTCCGATTCCCGCTAGAATGTGGCGTTCGCGTGATTGCTGCCCACGTCGCTAGTTCGGGTCAACGCGAGGGACGAGACAACATCGATCGCCTGCTTGAAATGATGCCCGAGTACCCTAATCTCTTCACGGACATTTCGACACTTACCCAATTCAATCGGAAGCGATACCTCGGAAAAGTCTTAAGCGACCCAAGGCTGAAAGACCGGATGATGTACGGGACAGACTACCCACTAACGAATACGCCGATGGCTTCACCCCTTCAATTTCCGCTGAATCTGAAGCTCAGACAGCTTTGGTCCCTGTGGCGAACGTCGAATTCCTGGGATCGTGATGTGCGTCTCAAAGCGGCCTTGGGCACACCTCAAGCGGTTTTTACGCTCAGTCGGCAGTTTCTGGGTCTTTGAACTTGGTCCATTGATTGGGGAACGAAGGAACATTCTCGCGTGTCCTAAATCTTCACCCTCGACGTTAAGTAGATAACCGCCTATTCAGTTGAGCATTAAATTGCTATGTATTGGACCCATAATCGTTTCACGATGAAATTAAAGACCTTAGCCCTCGTCCTTCTGTCGGGAATTGCCACAGCGGCGCTTTCTGCAGAGCCGGTTAAAATATGGATCAGCTCCCAGCAGGACAAGATCTACTACGACAATATGGTGCGGCTATACCAGCAAGAGGTAGACTCGGACTTTGAGGCGGAAGTGCAGGCCTTTGGGTTTCGGGAAATGCCAGACAAGCTGGCCATCGCTTTTAAAACGCAAACCAACACGCCCGACATTATCCAGCTGGATGAGGTTTTCTTTGGAATGTATCTGCAGGATGAAACACCCTTCGTGGATCTGACCGAAAGAGTGAAAAAGGCCGGACTGGACAAAGACATTATGCCCCAGCGTTTAGAACTCTTTAGCCAGAAGGGTCGCGTCCTTGGATTGCCTCAGTCGATGAGCGCGATGCTGATCTATTACCGAAGGGATCTTTTCGAGCAGTACGGTCTTTCACCAAGCGAGTTCAAAACGTGGGACGATCTGGTGGAAATCGGAGAAGAGCTGGCGGCCAAGAACCAATCGTTTCTCGCCATGGATCCGAGCTATTTTGAAATTCTGTTGCGCCAGCGAGGTTCGGATTTGTTTTCGGAAACCGGCGAGCTTTTGCCCGACTTCGATCTCGCGGTCGACACTCTTGAGTTCTTGGGTGAACTCGCCCAGAAGCGGATCGGCTTGATGCCGGACCGTAGCTCGATCTTCGATCCTGTGTTTTTTGGTGGAGACGTGGCCAACAATGAAATCGTAGCGGTAATGGGTGCGGACTGGTACGGCCTCGATATGATTCAGCAATTCTCCTCCGATTTGGAAGGGGAATGGGGGATGATGCCCTTGCCGGTCTGGACAGATGACGAGGGCAACCCGAACTCGGTTCGCACGTCGACCTTTGCGGGTCAAGGACTAGTGATCTACAAAGGCAGCCAGGAGATTGATGCATCGTGGGATTTCATGAAATTTGTCATGACCAACAAGGAAGCCAACGCTCAGCGTTTCCTGCAGGGAAACAGTTTCCCTGCCTACAAACCCGCGTTTGAGGATATTCGCCTACTACAGCCGCAACCCTTTTTCGGATACGATTCTATGGGGCAGATTCTAGTCGACCTGGCTCCAGAGATTCCGCGTGTAATGATGAATCCTAGGCGGCCCATGGCCGTGTTCATGATCCGAGAGGGAATGCTTAGCAGCATTATGTACGGCGAGGGCGATGCCCGAACGGCGCTCGAACGATTCAAAGAGCAACTGGAAAGTGGTGGTGGCCCGCCGGAGCAGAACTAGTTTCTAGTGATGCGATGCTTCGGTCCTCTGCGAATTTAGGAAGCAACTGGGGGCGGCTTGCTTTGGCCGCTCCATTCTTTTTGTTCCTTCTCCTTTTCTGGGCAACCCCATTGGGCAAGGGATTCTTGTTGAGCCTCGAGTCGGACACGCTATGGGGGGAATCGACATTCGTAGGATTTAAGCACTACAGCGACCTGCTTCAGAACTCCCGCTATTGGCATTCTGTCGTCAATACGTCTTTGTTTGCGTTCTCAACGGTCATTTTTTCGCTTGGACTGGCATTGCTGTTTGCTCACGGCCTGCGGCTTTGCTGGAAGGGGGTTCAAGGACCGCTAACGTTCGCTCTGATGGTTCCGGGACTGTGCCCTCCAACGGTCCTAGCCCTTTTGTTTCTACTGGTATTTCACGGTAAGGAGGGGCTTTTGAATCGCTGGCTAATCGAGCCTTTGGGATTCGAGACAGTCAACTGGCTCTCGGATCCGGATTTTATTCTGCCGGCGATCATCATTCAAGCTGTCTGGAGATGGACTGGGTTCATGACCTTCTTTCTGCTCTGCGCCTTGAATGCTCGACCGAGAGACGTTCTGGATGCGGCAGAGATTGATGGGGTGAATGCATGGCAGCGATTCTCGAAGATCACCCTGCCGCTCATTTCCCCCACAATCACGTTTTGCCTGATTTATCTACTAGTCGATTGCTTTGCTCAATTTGCAGGATCGTACGTGCTCTTTGGCGGTTCGGGTGGTGCCAATGACGCGGGGCTTCTTCTGGTCACCTACGCCTATCAGAAAGCGTTTGTGGGAGGCGGCTTTGGTAGCGGTGCGGCTGTGAGTCTTTCGATTGTGCCTTGGCTGGCCGGAATGCTGCTTCTTGTGGGTCTCGCGCCACGGTTTTTGTGGAAAGGAGGAAACTCATGAGAACGTCGCGAATGGTCACCATCGTTTCCACTCTGTCGCTTTTGCTAGTGGCCTGCGTGTTTCTCTATCCGCTGTTCTGGATGGTTCTAGGGAGTTTCAAGTCGAATAGTGAGATATTCAATACAAGGATATTCTGGCCAAAGGAATGGACAGGGAAATACTTTAGCATATTGTTTTCCGGAGAGTATTTCAGTTTTGGGAGAGCTCTTTTAAATTCGGTCGCTATTTCGATCGGCCAGGGGATCGGAGCGACGATTCTCGCGGCTCTGGCCGGCTACATACTGGGGGTTTATCACTTTCGTGGACGGACGACATTGATCGCTGTGGGTATTCTGGTGGTTCTGATTCCCTCTCAGATGGTTGCCCTGCCGTTGTTTGTTTGGGTGAATACGCTTGGATTGTTCGACCATCCTTTGGGGGTGGCTTTACCCGGGATGGTGAGTGGATTGGGTCTTCTGTTTTTCACTCGAGTCTTCACCCTGGTACCCAAAGAATTGATAGAAGTTGCCCGAATGGAAGGCGCCCCTGAATGGAGAATCTTCCTATCCGTACTTCCAATGGTTAAACCCTTTCTTATCGCGTTTGGCTTTGCTCATTTCGTCCTCGCCTGGCATGCCCATATTATTCCGATGCTCATTCTGCACAGCGAGTCGACCCGGACGTTGCCGATTAGTTTAGCCGCGCTTTATGGTAGCAGCTTGAACTCGCCCCAGGCAGTGCTGATGGCGGGATCCGCTATCGGAATGGTTCCTTTGATCGCAGTTTTCGGATTTGCCTATCCGCAATTGAAGTCGGCCTTGCAGGAATTTGTGGCGACGTAATGTCGCTCGCTGCGGCGTGAGCAAAGATAAAGGGGCCGGTTTGGCTCACGCTGAAGCGAGTGAGCTACTTTGAAATTGAGAATTCCTGAATGTACGCGACTAGATCCCTTAGATCCTGCCCCTCAAGATTGACTAGCGTATACGCCATTTGGATACCTTCTATGTCCTCTGGATGGTAGCCTCGTTTTCCGGAAGCGAATTTTCGCAATTGATCGAGAAGGTACCAGTCTTCCTGAATATTGAGGGGAGGGGACTTCAGGGGTTCGTTTCCTTCCCCCTTTGCTCCATGACAGGGGATGCAGCTTTGGTAGAGCGCGGCCCCTTTCTCTGGATCGGCTTTCACGACGGGTTGATACGGTTTTGGTGTCAGAGTTTCGATGTATCTGGAAAGCAGTGAAATGGTTCTTTCGTCGGGAAACCGATCCCGAGCCGAGCCCATGAGTAGTTCCGATTTATTCTCTGGGTTTTGGCCTCGGGAACCTGCCAGGAACTTGTGTAGTTGCTGTCGGGAATACCACGCCGGCAAACCGTTGATGATGGGGCCTCTTTGCATTTCTTGATCGCTGTGGCAAATGAGACAAGACTCGAAGGCAGCTTTTGCTTCGACTAGTTCCTCGGGGGAGAGGCCTTGCTTGGTGCTGCAGGCTGAAAGAAGCCAGACAAAAACCAAAATCAAACTACTTGAACATTGTGCGAGACTTAAGCCTCGATTTTGTTTTTGGCAATCCATGAATAGCGGTCGCAATTGGTTTTGAACGAGACACTCTTATGCGTCGAGACCGTAGTTGGGACATTGTAGGGGCGTCGCTTGCGGCGACCGTGTATATCAGAATCCGATTTTCTTCTGCGGTCGCCGCAAGCGACAACGCTACAGGGTTGGTATGCCTTCTCAAAATAAGAAAGTTGCCATACGGATGCCTCGATAATGGATTCATCCAATGGATTTTCTGAATATCACTTGCCCGACCTGCTGGCAGAGCTTTGAGATAGATTTGCCAGGTTATAGTCCTCAGGAGATTGTGATGGTCACCGATTGCGAGATCTGCTGCCGCCCGATGCAAGTGACCATCGATTGGCCCTCCGCAGACGACGATCCCGTAGTTAGTGTGGATCTGGAATCGTAACCGAATAAGGTAGCGGGTGTAGTGCCGGCTAGGTTGTACCGCACTCGGGCCTAATCGTGAAATGGGTGATTTCAGGGGGAGCGAATACGCGGAGTTGAGGACCCCAGGAACCGGTACCTCGACTGAGGTAGAGAAATGTATTTGGGGCGAGTTCGGTGAGTCCCGGCTTTGCCTTGTAGGCGAGTTTCGACAGGATGTGGAACGGAAAAATTTGTCCTCCGTGCGTGTGCCCGGATAGCTGAAGATCGAATCGGTCGAACCGTTCAGGACGGATGCTTGGGCGGTGATTCAGGAAAATGGTGAAGCGGTCCGATGGGACGTTTTGGAAGCACTTTTCTAAGGTCGCTTCACGATTCTCGTTTCTTTGGGTGGCAGGGTCCTCAATGCCAGCGAGAGAAACGAATTCTCCTACAAGTTTTGACTCGTTGCGAAGTACTGTGAAACCCGATTCTCGCGTCAACTCGAGCGCTTTTTCGAGCCCTGCGTAAACCTCGTGATTGCCGCTCACCGCGAATTTCCCCAAGCGAGCGTTGAGTCCTTTGAGAATCTCTACATACGGATCCATCAACGGCAGGTAGCCATCGAAAAGATCACCTGTAGACACAATGAGATCGGGCTTCAGTTGATTGACGACTCCGACAATTCGATGAAGGCGGGACTGGGTACTGGCGTCTCCGAGATGCAGATCCGAGATCTGAGTGATCGTTACCGGATCACGAATCTTGGGAGAGTCTATAGAGATGTGGCGGATGTTTATTCGGTGAGCGGAAAGAAATCCCCATATTGAGAGTAAACCTCCAATGACAACGACACCTTTCAGCACAGTGGCATCGTCGAGCCGAGGTACCAACCATTGGGCAGTATCGAAAAGGAATGCGACAGAGGCGCAGATGAATCCGACCCCCATCCAGTTGTAGCCGATCTTCGAAACGAGAAGAGAGCTTTTCAGCAGGTTAGTCCGCTCCATCAACAAGGCAGCGATCAGAGAAAACAGGCAGAACCCCATAAACGCTAAAATCGGCCACGAGTCCCGGCCCAGGCCATCCGCTACGGTATCGTATAGGTAGGCGTTGATGCCGATTTGTATGGCGATGAAGACAATTACGATCATGAAGCTCGAGCTGGTTGCATTGAGGTTAGTGGGGAACCGTTCTGCAATAGCGAATATTTGAAGGAGGCGATTAGACCGGTTTTGAATCGTCTTGAATTCGCAAATACGCTAAAATGGGAAACCACCGGAAGGACCTGAGTTCATCAGGCTCCTTAATTCTGATTTTAAGTTGCCCATTTGCTAGAGTGGAGGATGCTCGTCATCTTTTATGGAATTTCCCTTGCAGCCACAGATTGGCAAACTGGATTCAGATGAGCTTCTCGAATGCTTTCTCGATTATTTGTCGAAAAAAGGCATCGAGCCTTATCCGGCACAGGAGGAAGCGATCCTGGAAGTTTTCAGCGGAAAAAACGTCATTCTAAATACGCCGACTGGCTCCGGGAAGTCGCTGGTCGCGGCGGCGATGCACTTCTACTCCGCATCGATGGGGCGTCGCTCCGTGTACACATGCCCGATAAAGGCGCTGGTAAATGAGAAATTTCTCGCCCTCTGTCGCGACTTTGGGCCTGAAAACGTCGGGATGATGACGGGTGACGCAAGTGTCAACCAAAGCGCCCCGATTCTTTGTTGCACCGCTGAGATCCTGGCAAATATTGCTCTGCGGGATGGAGAGAAGGCTCGAGTGGATGACGTCATCATGGACGAGTTTCACTATTACTCAGATCACGAAAGAGGAGTTGCCTGGCAAGCGCCTTTGTTAACCTTGCCCCATTGCCGGTTCATGCTGATTTCCGCAACCTTAGGGGACACGCAATTCTTTAGTCGTGATCTCGAGCGATTGACGGGAGTCGATTGTGTAACCGTATCCAGTAACGAAAGACCCGTCCCATTGGAATTCAGTTATCTTGAGATCCCATTGATCGAGGCTTTAGACAAGCTGAAAGAGGAAAACAAGCGACCCGTCTATATCGTTCATTTCACTCAAAAATCGGCTTCGGATACTGCTCAGAACTTGATGAGCCTCAACGCATGCACGAAAGAGGAAAAGCAGGAATTGCGTGTGGCTCTTCAGGGCGCCGCCTTTACGAGTCCTTTTGGGAAGGAAATCAAGAAGTACCTCGCTAATGGAATTGGCCTGCACCATGCGGGTCTATTGCCGAAGTACCGTGTACTGGTAGAGTCATTTGCTCAAAAGGGGTTGCTTAAGTTTATTTGTGGAACGGATACACTAGGGGTAGGCGTGAATGTTCCCATCCGAACAGTTCTTTTCACCCAGCTTTGCAAGTATGGCGGAAGGAAAACGTCCATTCTCAGTGCACGCGATTTTCATCAGATCAGTGGACGGGCGGGGCGAAAAGGATTTGATGACCGTGGTTATGTGGTTG
>JAUHWE010000137.1 GCA_030424825.1 Verrucomicrobiia bacterium | reverse complement strand
GAAGTGGGTGGCTAGGTCCAGTTGTGTTGAGGACCTGATCTGAGAAGGGCTTGTTGAATACGTATTCGATGATTGGACTTACGCCTGGATTCTCTATGTCGATTGGAGAGACGCTTTTATCAAAAATCGCAATTCGCTTAAGGGTTCCAATCCAACCTCGTTCACCCGTAGCGTTATTGCCTATGACAAGATGTGCCTCCAGGGTAGAATTGCGATCAAGCAGATGGTAACCACGTTTGGTAGTAGCGAGCTGGCCATTCTGAAAAATTTGCGTATCTGATCCATTGTAGTTGATCACTAGTGACGTAAGCTTATCAAGCTGCAGGCAATCAGACAGTCCAATTTCCTGGTAAGCCCGACCAGTAGTTGAGTCTTTTCGCCGGCTCCTTATCACAAGATGATTTCGCCATTGAGCAATGATCAGTGCCGGCTGATGGAGTCCATCGTGAAAATCAATTAGAGTTCCAAGTCCATTGGGAATCTTCGAGGGAATGGCTTCAATCAGTAGCGTTACGGGTTTGTTCTGGGGAAAAATGGCAGGATCCTCTGTGTAGCCAATAGCCTGTTGAGAATAGCCCTTTTGATTTGCGTTTGAGTGAAACTGAAGTCCGGGAGTGCGGGGAACGAACGCGATATCGTTTCGTGAGATAAAATTAAACGGGTACAAGCCGAAGCTCAACGTCGCTAGGAGAATTGCGACTCCCGCGAGTACTTTCAGCCTAGCGTATTCCATCGGATGTGGATTTCGCGGATCGGTCGTCAGTCGCCTGGAATCGAATTTCGCATTGCATTGTAGTCTGAGTTCTCAACCTCATAGTCTGTTTTGAGAGCCTTGTAGCAAGGCTTCTGTAGATTTACTGGCGAATTTGCTTTCCTATCTCAAGTGGCTTCGCTGTTATTCCGGTTTCTGCCGCTAGGCTATAGAACAATGCTCCTGAAATTAGTAAGAAATGTCCGAAAGCATGGCTACGTCGCGTTTGTCGCTGCTTGTATGACAAATGTAGCCCTTGTGTTCTTTATTGGTTGTGGATCAGAGAACTCCTCTTCCAAGGAAGGCGATAATCTGAATACGAAAGAAGTCGCTGGTAGAGAGACGGCAAGTGCAGAGCAAAACGATGATTGGTACCTTGCTGAAACCTGTAGGGAATGCCATGCCGAACAGTATGACGATTGGCTGGGGAGCCACCATCAGCTAGCCCATCGCCGTCTGGATCCAGAAAAGGATGGAGAAGCCTTTTCCCAAGGGGAAATCATTGATCAGGCAGGACGAAAATACCAATTGGAAGCAAGGGATGGCAGTTTTGAAATTAGTGAATTGGGAGCGGATTTGCCGAGTAAAGTCGACTCTGTAATTGGGGAGACGCCCATTCGGCAGTTTCTCATACCGTTTCCAGGGGGTCGTTTCCAGATACAGGGAATGACGTGGGATCCGCACAAAAAGCAATGGTTCAACGTATTCGGAGACGAACATCGGGACGAGGGCGACTGGGGGCACTGGAGCCAGCAAGGCATGAACTGGAACTCCAATTGCGCCTGGTGCCATATGACGGACTATAAGAAGAACTACGACATCCGTACGCACGAATACACGAGCGAGTGGAAGATTGAGGGAATCTCTTGTATCCAATGTCACGAGGACATGGAATCGCATGTCGCTTCAGCGAGGTCGGGAGAATACGAGAAAAAGGAATCTTCTCTAAACATTGAATTGGCTATGGACAATTGCGCTAGTTGTCATGCTCGCCGGGAAGAACTCACGGCCAACGATTTTCACGCAGGAGAGCGATTTGATGACCATTTCCGCCTTGTCCTTCCTGATTTGCCCAACGCTTATTTCGTTGATGGGAAGGCAAATGAGGAGGACTATGTATTTGCCTCACTGAAGCTGAGCAAGATGGGGCATAAAGGGGTCAGTTGTCTGGATTGTCACAATCCCCATTCGCATGAAACGATTTTGCCGATTGAGGATAATTCGCTTTGTATGCGCTGCCATTCGACTGGCTTGAATGAAGCAACCATAATCGACCCAGTCTCGCACAGCTTCCATCCATTGGGTAGTGAGGGGAACCAGTGTGTTTCGTGCCATATGCCAAAGCGTCTGTACATGCAAAGAGATGCGAGGCGTGATCATGGATTCACAATCCCGGACCCACAACTGACGATAGACTACGATGTTCCAAACGCTTGTTCAACCTGTCATGGGGACAAATCGGTGGAATGGGCACGTGACAAGGTAGAAAGTTGGTATCCAAACTCTGAACGCCGGTTGGCGCTTCGCGACCGTGCAGAAGTTTTGGATTCCTACTACAAGGGAGAAGCGGACTCGTGGACCGATGTCCATCGATTGCTGCAAGGTGAAGAGAACGTGTATTGGCGATCTACCTATTTGCGGATATTGAGCGCGATGGCTCCAGGGACTCCAGAGAGCTTGGAGGCTGCGATTGCATCAGCGAAATCGAAGTCGCCAGTCGAAAGAGAGTCAGCGCTTCGCATTATGGCGAATCGCAATGATCGGCTGGCGGATTTGCAGCGAGGGCTCTATGATACCTCTCGCTTGGTTCGCAATCAAGCGGCTGATACGCTTTCGACCCAGTTCAATCCCACTCAGAGTGCCTTCCAGGAGTGGCAAGAGTATGCGGAGGCCAATGCGGACCGACCGGCAGGAGCGCTACGTCGGGCGGAGTTGGCAGTGCTCCAGGGAGATGCGGTGCTAGCGAAACAACTGGCAGAACAGGCAGCGGATTTTGATAAAAATAATGCTCATCTCCTGTACGATGTCGCCATCATGTTCGCGCGGGTCGGAGATCTTGATGGGGCGCTGAGGAAGATGGACCAAGCCAAGCGGATCGATTCTTCGCTTGGACTAATCTGGTTTGGGGAAGGACTTCTGTATGCAGAAAAAGGGGATACGAATCGATCCATTCAAGCCATGGAGCGGGCGGTGACACTCGATCCGGGACAAGACCGCTGGTGGTACAATTTGGGAGTGGCTCACATGCAAGTCGGGCAAACCGATAAGGCGAAAGAGGCGTTGACTAAGGCAGTGGAATTGAATCCGGCGCAAGCGCAATACCAGCAAGTTTTGGACGGGCTTTAAGCCTCTGGTCTAGGTGCAGTTGTAACCTTCTTGTCGGGTTTCCTGAATACGTTGCGAATGAATGTCATGTCTTCTTCGGTTAGAATTTTTTGGCTTGCCGTTAGGTTGCATGCGACCTGCCGTTCGTTTCGGAATCCGGGAATGACACCGCCGACTCTTGGGTGGTTCAGTACATAACGCAGCGCGATACTGGCAAGATCAGAAGCAGAGCTGCCAAAGCGTGACTTAAGTGCTTTCAGTTTTGGGGCGAGTTTTTTTAATGAGTCTTGGGAGAATTTCGGGCTGTTCCGGCGATGGTCTCCCCATTCGAAAACAGGAGGATTGTCGGGGTCAAACTTGTCTAAGAGAAGCCCTTGATTGAGTGGGCTGAAGGCTACAAACGAAAGTTTGTTTTTTTCCAGGAGCTGTCCCACGATGCTGCTGCTTTCGATGAACCTTGTATCCATGGCATGGGCCCAACTTTGGAGGACGCTAGGCTTTATGATCGGTACCGTCTTCTCGAATTGTGAGGATTTGTAGGCGGACTGTCCAATGACACGGATTTTGCCCTCAGATTGAAGGGCGTGCATGGTTTCTGCGGCTTCGTTCAGGTACTTGTTCTCGGGACCGAAATTCGCATGGTGAAGATAGTATATGTCCAAGTAGTCGCGACGGAGGTTTATGAGCGATTGTTCGCATTGTCGCCGAATGTGGTTTTTCTCGAAAGCGTGGGCTGCGGTTCCCTTGTAGTGGCCGACTTTCGATGAGATTACGAAAGATTCGCTTTTCAGGCCAAGATTGTGGATGCAGGACGCGAGAAGCCTCTCGGCTTCGCCGTTCCCATATACGTCCGCGTTGTCAAAATGGTTTATTCCCGCGTCGACTCCGGTTTTTATTCCTTTTTCGATCTCTTTCGGATCGACACTTGCCCATCCCGATGCGTGGCCTTCAACCCAATTGAGTCCCCCAAGCGTCCAGCAGCCAAGGCCTATTTCAGATATGGTAATGTCACTTTGGCCAAGTCGTCTGTACTTCATTTTAGGAGAACAGAATGGATTGGTGGGACAAGATGGGCCTTCGGATCAGAGGAACTATATTTCGAATGGCTCAAGGGGTTTGGGGTCGATGATGGTGAGAGAGGGGTCGTTCTCCGCCAAGGCGACCGCGAACCAGGCTCGAGCTCCCGGATCTCCATGCGTGAGGACGATCTTCTTTGGGTGTGTTCTCAGGGCAAATTTCAGGAGCTCTTCACGGTCGGCATGTCCGCTCATCTCAAAACGTTCAATCTGCGCTCTCACTTGGGTTTGATAATCAATGGTCTCAAAAAGAAAAGTCTCCCCCGGCTTGGTCTCAAGGAGCTTTCCCCCGGGGGTATCTGGATCGCAGTAACCAACGAAGCAAATCGCATTTCGTCCCTGAGAAAGAAGGCTTGCTGCCATATTGTAGCTAGGTGTGTGCTCGACCATCATACCGCTGCTTAAAATGTAGATGCCCTGCTCAGGAGGTTCACGTCCCGGCGTCAATTTGCGAGGAGGGCGCCTCAGTCGGAGTTCTTTGATCGTTTTCCGAGTGAATTTCACTTGACCGGTTCGTTTCGAAATCTGGTCGAGATGATCGGCTACGGCGAGCCCGAGCCCTGCTCCGAATATCGGGCAACGTGGAAGGAGGTTCTCTTTGCGAGCATTATTGATGACCGTTAGGATTTCTTGCATTCGACCCAAAGCGAAAACGGGGATGAGTACGGATCCTCCGCGGCGTAGGACGTTCGTAATCGTCGTCAATAAACGTTCGATTTCGCTGGCGCGGGTGGTCTCTTTGGGGCGATCAGTTTCTCCCCGGGTGGTTTCTAGAAACACGGTTTCGAAGCGATTTTCAACGGGGAATTTTGCTCCATCCAATGTTTGTTGATGGTCGAAAAGCACGTCTCCAGAAAAGAAGTACCGTTTTTTAAGCCGGACGATTTCCAATCCACCCGCTCCCGCAACATGACCCGCAGGAAAGAGAGTCAATTCGATCTCCTCTCCCTCTTGCGATAGTTTGAAAGGCTTACTAAATGGAAGGGTCTCGAATCTCTCCGCTACCTGGTCGATTTCTTCGTGAGTGAACAATGGATACTCAGGTATGTTTTGCTCGGCCCGTTGCCGTTTCATCACATTGCAAGAATTGTGCAGCATGCGTTCGATCAGCATTTGACTGGCCTGGGTCATGAAAACCCGGGCTTCAGGATGCTTTCTCATTAAGACTGGAAGCGAGCCGATGTGGTCGAGGTGGCAATGAGTTATGACAATGAAGTGTAGGTCGACATCCTCTATGATCGAAAAATCGGGAGTGGCTAACAGCCCTGCTAGCTTGGGATTGAGACCCGCATCCACGATAAACTTGAAGGAATCCAGTTCGACGAAAAGGGAATTGGCTCCGATCCCCCCGTTTCGGTTTAAGTCGATTACTCGCATCTATTGTTTAGCCTCGCTGATTCTCTGGACAATTCTTGCCGCCGCAATGAAACCGAATGCCCCGGTAATATGGGCAGCGGCGCCATAGCCGCTCGCGCAGTCGAGCCGCCGACTGGTTTTCTCGCTCGCTTCCGTGAGACATGTTTCTGGATACCGTGCCTCCTCGGGTGAGAACACGCACTCTACTTTAAAACGCCTTCGCCGTTCTCTGGGGTAACCGTAGTCTTGCCTCAATTTCTTTCGCACTCGCTGGAGGAGTTTATCGTTGAATGACTGAGTGAGATCAGTGATCCGAATTTGTGTAGGGTCGATACGCCCTCCGGCTCCACCCGAAGTCAAAATGGGAACGCCTTTTCGCC
Organism: Verrucomicrobiia bacterium; assembly: GCA_030424825.1. Lineage (GTDB taxonomy): Bacteria > Verrucomicrobiota > Verrucomicrobiia > Opitutales > Opitutaceae > Pelagisphaera. Next base: position 3,547 of record JAUHWE010000137.1, on the reverse strand, counting down.
GGCTGAAGTCAATCAGTGCGCATTTGTGGTTAACGCTGTCGATGGCGTCCATGGCGAAATCGTACTGGGTGTCAAAGATGGCTTCGGCGGTTTTCTCGGTGTAGAATACGTTGAGCGCTCTCACCTCGATATTCGGATTTATGAGGCGGCAACGTTCGGCCATCGCTTCCGTTTTGGGCCTTCCAATTTGTCCATCTAACGCGTGAATCTGACGATTAATATTACTCTCGCAGACATCGTCGAGATCAACCAGCGTCAGCGATCCCATCCCGGATCGAGCCAAAGCTTCCGCAACCCAAGACCCTACGCCTCCGATTCCGACTATCAGAACGTGAGCCGCTCGAATTTTTTCGAGGCTTCCAGGTCCATAGAGTCGTTCGATTCCACCGAACCGAAAATCGTAGTTGATTGCCGTTTCAGACATTGCTTCTGCCGCTTTAAGGCTGGTTGACCGCGTTGCAAGGTGAATCTTCGGTGTGTTCTTGACTGCGCTGCCGAGCCAAGTCACTTACTCCTCCCAATTCTCCTTTATTCCTCACCTGTACTATGGAAGAACTTTTGACAGAATTTGTGCAAGGATTGCCAATCTACTTACTGCTGGCGGTGATCGCAGTCTGCCTTGCCGCGTTGGGAAAAGGAGCAGATGTGCTCGTAGAGGAAGCGGTGACCCTCTCGATGCGGCATGGGATTAGCAAAGTTATCATTGGGGCCACGATTGTCAGTTTAGGAACTACTTTGCCGGAAGTGACGGTTTCGGTGATGTCGGCGATTAACGGGAAACCTGACATGGCGCTCGGAAATGCGATTGGTTCTGTCATTTGTGATACGGGACTGATTTTAGGTTTAGCCACGCTTGTCGGAAAGGTGCCCATAAATTTATACCTGATGCGCCGACAGGGCCTCCTTTGCCTAGGGCTTGGTTTTCTAATTGTTGCGGTTTGTCTACCATACAGCAATCTGCGTGCGGCGTTCGAAAGTGGTGGTCGTTTTCCACAACTCGTCGGCTTTGCGTTTATCGGTTTGCTGGTGGGCTATTTGTGGTTGTCCTCGCATTGGGCGAAAAACGTAAAGGAGGATTTTGGAGTGGAGTCGCATGAGAAGGGCTCCACGACTGTAATCGTTCTGAAAATCGTATTGGGTCTGGTCCTGGTCGTTTCCTCTTCCCACCTTTTGATACACGCAGTCGAGGAAACCGCGATACGGGCTCATGTGCCTCAGTCGATTATCGCCGCGACCTTGGTCGCTTTCGGTACGTCGCTTCCTGAGCTAGTAACGGTGGTAACCGCCGTTCGTAAAGGGCACGGCGAGCTCGCCATTGGGAACGTAGTAGGGGCAGATATATTGAATATTTTGTTAGTGGCGGGGGCGTCTGCTTCAGTTACCCCTAGGGGACTGATTGCGAGTGGCGAATTTTTCACTCTGATTTTCCCGGCGATGATTGGATTGATGCTGATCTTTCAGGTATCCACTTTTATATGTAAAACCCACCTGACGAAATGGACAGGAGCGGCTTTGCTGGGGGGCTATCTTCTTTACCTGCTGCTCAGTATCTGACTGGCAAATATAATGATCGATGGCTTGGGTCTCATCGAGAGAAGTCCCAGGAAATCCAAAGCGTTCTAGGCACTCCGATCGAGACTAGACCGGCAGACGAAATGCCGGTTTCGATTTCCGCATCGAAGAGATTCTCAATGTGGACAGACAAGGCATGTTGCCCTGTTAGCGCATATTGAATTCCGCCATCTACTTGAAAGGAGTCCTTTAGTGTCAGCTGGTTTCCTGTGTCTTCGTATTCCTTTTCCTGATAACGAATACTGGACCAAATTCTCATTTCGTCTTGAGGAAACCAATCGAGAGTTACGCTCGCTCTAAAAGGAGAGGAATGGGGAAACTCGTTGCCATTGAGTTCCGGGATCGCATCGTTTGAAACGATTTTGCTAGGGGCATAGAGGAGTTGCGTTCTAGCGCTAAGCGTCTCGGTTAATTGGGATCCCCAAACGATTTCGAAGCCCTCGACGGTGCTTTCCGAAAGGTTGAGCCGCTGCCCGCAGGACCCCCCGTCCGGAATGAATCCGCAAAGAGGATTGAACCCGGGTTCGCTAGAAAGGACTACATTGGCGATCATATCGTCGAGTGTGTAGCTGAAAATGTTTGCGCTGATCGACCAGTTTTCATCATCACTGTAACGCAAGCCTGCCTCAAGTCCAAAGTGTTTCTCGGTATCCAGATTTTGGTTTGACTCGATTATGTCGTTCTTCACTCGGAAGGGTCGGTAAAGCTCATTTAGAGTAGGGGCTCGGAACCCACTCGTTTGACGGACCATTCCGCGCAGGTTGTTTGAAAAATCGTGATAGAGTGTCAGATTATTTGAAAAGAAGCTGTTGTTCGTTGGCGCAATTTGATCGTCGCGAATCAGTGTATCGGTTTCCGTGTTCCATTCTTTCCTCAATCCATCGGAATTGTCTACTTCGTCAGCTCTTATAGTTGCCGAAAGGCGGGTATCTGAGGAGAGGGAAATTTGAGCAGTGGAAAAAAGACCTAATATTTTTTGTTCGCCACCTGCGAATCTAAGTCGTGTGAAGCCCGCTCCCAAATTTCGGAAGTGCTCGTTGACGTACCCATCGACCAAGCGAGTATCGGCTCCGATGGAAAAATCGTGTTCTTCGGCGAAACGAGTGAAATAAGTGAGACTCGCGCCCTTTGCTCCTGCGGGCATGTCAAATTGATCGAGAGCGGGTTGCTCCGAGTTTCGGTCGTCGTCGACTGAGGTAAATTGGTTGTGGAATTCGCGGTCCTGTGTGTAGGCAATTAGGTTTAAGCCGGATTCGGAGTCGTCGAACCGATGGAGGGCTGAGACTGAAAAATCAGTTGCTTCGGTACCGTTGAAGGCTAGCGGTGTTCCGTTTATACGATCTTCCTCAAACTTGGCGGCACGAATTGTGAAACGCCAGGAGTCATCTGCTTCGATCTTTAGAAGCCCTTGGTAGGCATGGGCCTGTGAGTTGGCTTTGACATCTACCGATCCACGCTGATCGGAGCGAAGGGTATGAAAACCGTCGGTTTCAGAAGTGATCGCTGAAAAGCTGAACGAAGCGTTCTGCGAGACTTCGGCATCTGCCGTGACAGAAGCGTTCTTTGTTTCATCGGTACCCCCGGTAAGCTTTGTGTGAATTCGGGATTTATTGGGTGTGGCTGACCTTAGTGCAATGTGACCCCCAGTTCCATAGTTGCCCCAAGCCTCGCTACCACTGGAAGGCAGTATCTGGATATCCGACAAAGAAGAAGTCGGATATCGCTGCCAATAAACCCAACCTCCGAAGGGATCGTTTTGAGGGACCCCATCAAGAGTGACAATAGATCGGGAAGTGGAGTTAGCCCCGAGATTACGCAACCTTACTCCCTGCGTCGTTGGATGGGCTGCCCTAGCCGGGGTTTTCCGAAAGGCAGCGTAAGCAGGGTATTGGGCAACCGCTTCTGATAAGTCGAGAAGTCCGATCCGTGCGCCTCCGAGAAGCATGTTAGAAAGGGCCATGCCCGAATTGGAGTC